>OMSQ01000213.1 GCA_900313805.1 uncultured Prevotella sp.
ACTGCTGGCACGAGGATACCAACAGGCAGATGCCTGCCGCATAGGCATGTATCTGCACGGACTGGCAGGCGACATGGCCGTGAGCGACATAGGAAAGGAAAGTCTCATCGCCAGCGACATCATACAGTATCTGCCGCAGGCTTTCAAATCACTTAGTTACTAAATAATCAGGGCTTGGAAAATTTTCCAAGCCCTGATTATTTCTAGAATATCTAGAGTATCTATGGCGTCATTTCCAGTTCCACGGTGGCACCGTTCATTCCCAGGAATATCATCTTCAGATAGCTCTCAGCAGGAAACTCACGAGTATTGATAACGACATTCCTTGTGCCGTCACAATGCATGGTTTTGAGTATGTAACCCGACTTGTTGAGTATATCTACGCGGCGAAGTGGTTCTGTGGCCTGAGCCATGATGAGTCCTTGAGTGTCAATACTGGCATTCACATCTATCGTGGGCTGATAGGGAGCAGCCACCACCTCCGACTTGTAGTCGTGGAACTCAAATCCCAGTGCCTGCAACATCTTCATGCCAAAACGACGACCAAGGGTACGATAGCCATCGGAGTCGAAATGCAGACGGTCACTCTGCAACGAACAGCCTTTCGAGGAAGCTACATGACACTGCTGGAAACCCTTTGGCAACTGGTTGATTATGATGTTTGCACGGGCGCACTGTCCTGCCTGGTCTGCTCCACCTACCTCACCTACTACCAGCGGGGTGCGGATGTCGAGATCCAGGTCGTGAATGATGTCATTGTATATCTTCTTCACCTTGGCTATCCACTGCTTGTCGTAGGCATCCGTCTCACCCTGGTGTATGATGATACCGCGTATGTCGCCCTCATCCTGGGCCTTACGAGCCAACTCTATCAGCCGTGCATAAGGATTGCCACCGAGCTGGTCTATCTGCTTCTTTTTCCAACTCTCTGTCACTGTGGAAATATACCTGCGATAGTTGGTCTTGTCGAAAAGGTCTATACCTGCACCATCCACAGCCACCTGGATGATACCCACACGGGCACCCTCAGGCAGATTGTCAATCATGGTACGTCCGAAATAGTCCACCACCGACAGACCAGCATCATCACGACTGTTTGGAGGTACTGCCTTGCGCCACTGGCCCAACTTACGACCCTTGCCATTTACGGCAGAAAGACTCAGGAAATTGTCGGGCACGGCGCGGTCGATAGCCTCTATCTCACCTTTACCAGCCATGTTGCTCTGACCGATGCAAAGGAAAATGTAGAAATTTTCATCTTGTGCAGACATGGTAAGCGGGAATAAAGCCACTGCCACCAACACGAAAAGTTTTTTTAGTTTTTTCATAATATTTCAGTTTGATATGCAAAGATAGAGGTATTTTTTTATTAACAACGGGTGACTTGCCTTTTTTAACTATATTTTAGAAAGAAAAAGCGTTTTCTTTTCTTGACATGCAACATTTTTTATCATTTTTCTTAATTTTCCTTAAAAAGTTTTTTGTTTCTTTAAAATATTTTTAGTACTTTTGCGTTCGAATAGTGAGATGTATTTGCAAATTCTTTAAAATAACAAGCATATGAAAAAGTATTTAGCAGAAATGATTGGTACCATGGTATTGGTACTTATGGGTTGCGGCGTGGCTGTTAGCCTGGGTTGCGACCCCGTGAACAATATCCCCGCAGTGGTAGGCACAGCTTGTGCTTTTGGTCTGGCAGTTGTGGCTATGGCTTATACCATAGGCGGCATCTCTGGCTGTCACATCAATCCTGCCATCACTCTGGGTGTTTTCCTTAGCGGCAGAATGAGTGCCAAGGATTGCGGCATGTACATCATCTTCCAGGTGATAGGAGCCTTCATCGGTTCTGCCATTCTCTACCTGCTTACCTCCTCTACTGAAGGCGGTGCGATAGCCGGCACTGGAGCAAACGACCTGCAACTGGGCGTAACCGCCATAGGCGGCCTGCTGGCAGAGATTTTCTTCACCTGCGTGTTCGTACTCGTTGTGCTGGGTACAACCGATGCCAAGAAGGGTGCAGGCAACCTGGCCGGACTGGCCATCGGTCTCTCGCTCATACTGGTGCACCTGGTTTGCATACGCTACACTGGCACATCAGTGAACCCCGCACGCAGTATAGCACCGGCAATCTTCCAGGGAGGCACTGCACTGAGCAACCTGTGGATTTTCATTGTAGGTCCGTTTATCGGCGGTGCAGTGGCAGCGCTGATATGGAAGATGATTGGCAGCGACGAGAAATAAAAACCTCTGACAAGGGGAAAGATAAAGACACCGACAGCTCCGGAGCGACACACTCAAATACGGGTGTGACACTCCGGAGCTTTTTTTGGCATATCAGCATGACAATAGCCAGACTATATCACGATACTTACACTACGACTCACGGTCAACACAAAAAGGGCATGAAAAAAGCAGGAAAAAGTTTGTTTCAGACAAACTATTTTGTTAATTTTGCATGCGTAAAGAAATATTCCGAATATTCATAATATCAATTAACTATGGTAGATTACAAAACTCTCGGCCTGGTAAACACCAAGGAGATGTTTGCCCGTGCCATCAATGGCGGCTATGCCATTCCCGCTTTCAACTTCAACAACATGGAGCAGCTGCAGGCTATCATCAAGGCCTCGTCAGAACTCAAGTCTCCCGTGATACTTCAGGTATCAAAGGGCGCTCGCAACTATGCTAACCAGACTCTTCTGCGCTACATGGCACAGGGTGCCGTGGCATACGCCAAGGAACTGGGCTGCAACCATCCCGAGATTGCTCTGCACCTGGATCATGGTGACAGCTTCGAACTCTGCAAGAGCTGCGTAGACTTCGGCTTCTCTTCTGTGATGATCGACGGTTCTTCTCTGCCCTATGACGAGAACGTAGCCCTGACCAAGAAGGTTGTGGAATACGCTCACCAGTTCGACGTTACCGTAGAGGGCGAACTCGGTGTGCTGGCTGGTGTTGAGGATGAAGTCGTGGCAGAAGAGTCGCACTACACCAAACCCGAAGAGGTAATCGATTTCGTAACCAAGACTGGTGTTGATTCTCTGGCTATCTCTATCGGCACATCTCACGGTGCATACAAGTTCAAGCCCGAGCAGTGCACACGCGACCCGAAGACTGGCAAACTGGTGCCTCCTCCACTGGCTTTCGACGTGCTCGACGCTATCATGGAGAAACTCCCCGGATTCCCCATCGTGCTCCACGGCTCTTCTTCCGTTCCACAGGAGTATGTTGACATGATCAACTCTACCGGTGGAAAACTGCCCGATGCAGTAGGTATACCCGAGGAGCAGCTGCGCCAGGCTTCTAAGAGCGCTGTTTGCAAAATCAACATCGACTCTGACTCTCGTCTGGCCTTCACCGCTGCCGTACGCAAGGTGTTCGCTGAGAAACCCGGAGAGTTCGACCCGCGTAAATACTGCGGTCCCGCTCGCGATGAGATGGAGAAGATGTACAGACACAAGATTGTTGACGTGCTGGGTTCTGACGGCAAACTGGCTGAGCTGGACTAAACAGTTACCAACATAACAATTAAAAAGCCAACTGCTCACATCACGAGGGCAGTTGGCTTTTTTGTGCTGTCTGCACAAAAAAAGGGACTTCGCTAAGTCCCAACCTTTGTTAACCTTAAATCTAATACTATGAAAAACACATTGCAAATTTATCACAAAAATGCACATAAATGCAACAAATTACAATAAAATCTCTCAAAAAACTTAATATTCTTGATTTATATCAATTATCTAACCGATAATCGAGGGACAAATTCATCAAGAAAGTATGTTTATGCGTTTCATGTCTATGTATTTGTTTATCACGTCCACTGTGAGACTTTGTGGGGCCGAGAGCAAACTATAGATGCCTTGCTGAGACAAGAGAGACACAATCATCTGCTTCTCATATTCCATCTGCTCTGCTGCCAGCCGGCGGGCGTAGTCATCGGCACTTTCAGCTGGATCTGCAATGACTTGTGCCAGATCTGTATCAGCAAAGAACACCACGAGCAGACGGTGGCGGCGGTTTAGCTGTCTCAGATACGGCAGTTGCCGGCGCAACTGGCTCAAAGAGGCAAAAGAGGTAAAGAGGACCATTAGTGAACGGCGGTTGACACGCTGTTGCAGACAGGAACAAAGCACAGCATAGTCTGTCTCTTCAAAGGTGGTCTCCTGGCGGTAAAGGCTGTTCATGATGCGCTGCATCTGTCCGTTCTGACGAGACGCAGGCACGAAGGTATCGAAATCGGCGGCAAAGGTGGCCAGACCGGCCCTGTCATCTCTGCGAATGGCCACATACGAGAGCATGAGCGCGGCATTGATACTATAGTCCATAATGGTCATGCCTGCAAAAGCCTGCTGCATCAGCCTACCTTTGTCTATCACGCAATACACCTGCTGCGACTTCTCATCTTCATACACATTGACCATGAGCTGATGGCGGCGAGCAGAAGCCTTCCAGTTGATGTGACGGTAATCATCACCCTGCACATACTCTTTTATCTGCTCATACTCCGTGTGATTGCCTATCTTGCGGCGACGACGCGTGCCCTGCTCACGCATGGTATCATGCGGTGTTGCTAACGACGCCCTGTCAAGTTTTACAAACGAAGGATACACGCTGACCTGTCGCGCCTGCTCCGCTGTCACACGACGCTCAGCAAGTCCCAGACGAGTTGAAAGGAAAAGCCGTATGCTGCCATAGGTGTAGAGGCCACGACGCGTGGGACGTATGTCATACCCTGCATGAGCCGCCATCCGGGCTGGCACGTAAAGCATCATGCTCAAGTGACGCATCTGCCATTCCACAGGCGCCTCATCCGTCACCTCGATTCGCAACCACAACGGACTGTCATTGCTCACACGCACCAGCACACGTGATTGCTCGCCCAGCGACAACACTTCTCCACACTCACGCTGCGCCCTGACATGAGCCACGGCATAGAGCACCACCACATCGGCTATGAGCATGGCCACGACAAGTACGCAGAGCAACAGGCCAACGCTGTAGAGCACTGGCCACAACATGCCTGAGGCTATCACAAAGACTGCTATGAGCATGTAAAGGTAGAAAGACCTGCGCAGAAACATACGTCGGATAGGGTTAACGGTAATTACTGTGGGACCTGGATCTGCTGCATTATCTGCGACAGCACGCTAGCAGTAGTATACCCTCCCATCTCTGCCTCGGCTGTAAGAAGCAGGCGGTGTGAGAGCACGGCATGCGACACACGCTGTATGTCATCAGGAATGACGAAGTCGCGCCCCTGAAGCAGGGCATGAGCCTTGGACGCCCGCAACAAGGCCACGGCAGCACGAGGCGAGGCACCGAGGTAGACGAGTGGCGAGACGCGCGTCTGCTGCACCACAAGGGCTATGTACTGCACAAGGCTATCCTCTACCACCACTCGCGACAACAAACTGCGACAGGACAAGAGGTCGTCAATGGTGAGAACGGGTTGCAACGTGGTCAACTGCATGAGTGCGGTGTTCTGCTGGTGACGCATCAGTATCTCTACCTCTTCGGCCAACGAGGGGTATGGCACGGATATCTTCATCATAAACCTGTCCAGCTGTGCCTCGGGCAGACGGTAGGTTCCCTCCTGTTCCACTGGATTCTGAGTGGCCATAACAGTAAACATCCTGCTCATGGGGTGCGACACACCATCGATGGTGGCCTGACGCTCCTCCATCACCTCAAAAAGGGCTGCCTGGGTCTTGGCGGGGGCACGGTTTATCTCATCAACAAGCACTATATCGGCAAAGATGGGCCCGGCATGAAAGTCAAAACGGGCAGTCTGCATATTGAGCACCATCGTTCCCAACACATCACTTGGCATAAGGTCGGGAGTGAACTGCAATCGCGAGAAACGGGCGTCTACCAAATGCGACACCACACGTGCAAGAAGGGTCTTTGCCACTCCCGGCACGCCCTCTATCAACACATGTCCATCGGCCAGCATGGCTGTAAGAACCAGTTCTACAGCGTCTGACTGACCTACTATCACCGTGGATATCTGCTGTCGTAATGCCTGTACCCGACTGGCAAAGTCTGTCAGGTCTACTCTTGGCTGTAAGTTTTCTTCCATAACATTTTTCCTTTTACTATTTACAGAGGCTATAGTGATTTTTGTTTCTAAATCTTTTCCAGTATTTCGTTCAGTTTGTCTATCTGTTGCATCATCTGTTTCTTGTCGGGCCAGTGCTGATAGTCAGTCAACATGCTCTCTGTGCTCTCTATCACGCTGTTCAGATAGTCTGCACTCATGCCTGTGCACCGTGAGAGGATGGCGAGTGAGGCTGGGCGACCGGCTTTGTCGGCTATGTCTATTCTCAACTTATTGCGCAGCTCGTTGGCAAAAAGCACATACTTCTTAGCCACCATGGAGCGGTTGTCGCTCAGATAGATGCTTCCGATAAGTTCGGCGAAAGCCTTTGACTGATTTTCGGGCTCTTG
>OMSQ01000075.1 GCA_900313805.1 uncultured Prevotella sp.
CGTGAACGACACTATGCCGTCCTGTCCCTCGATTCTGCCCACAGCCTGTATGTCAGCGCAATGCCATTGTCCGTCCATGCCGGCATCCGTGGCAGTGATATAGCTGTCGCCAGTGATGGAGATGAGCGATGTGAGATATGGGTCGAAACTCTCCTCGCCGTTCTTTATGCACACTATGCGTGCGTACACCCTCTGCGGTGGTGCCCCAACCAACAGAGTATCTCCAAACTGTTTGTAGATGCGCAGTTCCATGGTATCGGGCAGGTCGTCATCACCACCGCCGCCATCGTCGCCACCCTTGCGGCGTGTGAGTCCATAGCCGAGCAGCGCAGCCACCACGGCTCCAGGAATGGTGTACGGCCATGTCTCACCTGGTTTGTCGTGAGCATTGTTGTCCTGAGTGAACACGGCAGTCTTGGATTTGTCAACCTCACCTTCTACCGTCAGTTCCAAGAAAATACTCACAGATACGCAAACAGGAAGGCGTTCATGAAATCCATCCCGATATCCCACCGAGCCTTTGATGCTGATGCCATACTTATTAGAGTACTCACTGGGTGTTATCTCAATTTCAGCCTTGGTAGGTTCTAATCCATGACCACTACACTGACGATTATAATTTCCAAGACTCTCAAGATCCACAATATGCAAGAAAGAACGGAGGTCGTCCTGATACTTATTGACAGATATATTCGTGCATTCCAGTGAGACTGTAAACGGTTGTCCGCGGTATATAGTGCCTGTGTATCTGCGACACACATAATTTTTGTCATTACCAGTGTCCTCCACCAGTTTCAGAGTGCCGCCTTTGATGGAGATATTAAACGTAGCGTGTAGTTCCACATCTTCTGGAGCAATATACGAAAGGTTTCTATCCCCTTTTTGAATTATGGAGACACCATTGAATGTCTCCACTATATCAGCAGCCCGAAGAGGAGCAGATACGAGAGTGAGGAGGATGAGGAATGACAATATTTTACGTAACAGGATGCTCATGGTATCAACGGTTTTCTTAGCGTTATTTTGCAAAGATAAATAAAAAAGCAGAAATGCGAAATAAAAGAGGACTTTTATTTCGCATTTTCGGTCAGCTGAAATTTGTTTAAGCGTTCCGCATTTGCATGAGCAGCTGTTTCTGACGTTCATTGAGAGTGGGAAGTGAGACTTGGTATGTGATGATAAGGTCACCGGAAGAGCCGTCGGACAGTTGTCTGCCCTTGCCCTTTATTCGTACCTTAGAGCCCGGTTGGGTGCCCTCCTTCACCTTCATTTTTATTTTGCCAGCCGAGGGAGTGTTGATGATAACCTCTCCCCCCAACAGTGCCGTATACATATCGATAGAGACCGAAGCCTCGATATCAGGATTCTGTCGTCTGAATCCTCTGGCAGAAGAGCGCCTTTGACCGCCCATCATCTCCTGTATGAAATCAGCGAAATTGCCATCCATGCCCGAGAAGCCCTCGAAGTGCACACCCGAGAAGCCGCCGGCACCAGCATTTGGTCCCCAGGCGGCTCCCCCACCCGCTTTCTCGTAAGCCTCCGCCTCGCGCCAGTGTTCGCCATATCTGTCGTACTTCTGCCGTTTGTCGGGGTCAGAGAGCACCTCGTACGCCTCGTTGAGCGCCTGAAACTTAGCCTTCGCCTTAGGGTCGTCAGGATGCAGGTCGGGATGAAATTTCTTGGCCCTTTTCAGGTAAGCCTTCTTCACCTCGTTCTGTGGTATAGAGCGGTCTACGCCCAGTATCTTATAATAGTCTACAAATGCCATAATAGTTATCCTCCATCTTTTTTTCCACTATCTATACAGCAAAAACCATGCCCATGCCGCCGAATGTGACACACTGGCGGCATGGGCAGATGACTTTAAGGACTTTAAGGACTAAATACTGTAGAATTCCGTGAATGCTTTTACGCAGTAGATATGGTCGATGGTGCTCCCGGTCTCCCTGCAACTGTGCATGGCGAGGATAGCGTTGCCCATATCCACGCCAGCGAGTGGCAGCGATGATGCCAGGATGTTGCCCAGCGTGCTACCTCCTGCCACATCGCTGTGATTGACGAAGCGCTGACTAGGGACACCAGCCTTGCGACATATCTCTGCGAATACGGCAGCCGAGAAAGCATCGCTGGCATATTTCTGTGCAGCATTGAACTTAATGACCGGTCCGCCACCCAACATGGGATGGTTGGTGGGGTCATATTTCTCGCTGTAGTTGGGATGCCAGGCATGAGCATTGTCTGCCGACACCATGAACGCCCTTTCCACGGCCTGTGCGAACTCCTCTTCGCCGCCGCCCTGAGCTATCACGATGCGTCGGAGCATAGTGGCGAGGAAGGGACTGGCAGCTCCCTGCTTCGTCTGCGAGCCGGTCTCCTCATTGTCGAAGATGGCCATCACCTTGGTGGTGTCGGTAGTGGGCGAAGCGAGCAGAGCCTCAAGGGCAGCATAGCACATGGATAGGTCGTCGAGTCGGCCAGAAGAGATAAACTCATTGTGGGCTCCAAACGTGCAAGCTGGAGTGGCGTCTGCCAGATACACGTCGAAGTCGAGGATATCCTCCTGTGCCACCTTCTGTTCCCGATTGAGTTCCTCGAGTATGATATTCATGAGCAGGCTGTCCTCCTCCAACTGGTTAGAGATGACTCCTAGCAGTGGCAGCACATCCTTCTGCCGGCTGAGAGCCACGCCATCATTGACCTGCCGATTGAAATGAATAGCCAGGTTGGCTATCTGCATCAGCGGCCGACGCACATGGATGAGAGCCGTGCGCGGATGCATAGCATCCTCGCCACGGAGTATCACCCGTCCGGCGATGGTGAGGGGTCTGTCGAACCATGTAGACATGATGGGTCCGCCGTAGACCTCAGTATTGAGTTTCACCATGCCCCCTTCGGTGAGCATCTCCGCATTGGGTTTGATGCGGAAGGTGGGTGAGTCGCAATGCGCGCATATCATGTGGAATCCCGTGCGGTCCATCGGTTGTTTCCCGATATGGAAGGCATAGACCGATGACGCGTTCTTCATGACGAAGAACCGGTCGCCGGCTTTCACCTCGGGCATAGGCTGCCGCGAGTCGAGCTCGCGGTAGCCGTTTTCCCTCAGAATATCTGCTATATTCCTTGCCGCCAGAAAGTTGACAGGCGAATTGTCAAGAAACTGTAATAGTCGCTGTATCATGGTATCAGGATTTGGATGCTTTACTCGTCCTTTGGAGAGATATTGGCAGCTGCCAGTTGAGCTTCCACCTCATCATTGACGCGCTTAGCGAACTCCTGCATAGAGAGGACAGCCTGTTCTCCGCCTCCCTGTTTGCGCATGGCCACGGTGCCGTCGGCAGCCTCTTTCTCGCCCACGATGACCATGTATGGCACTCGTTTGATTTCGTTGTCGCGTATCTTGCGTCCTATCTTCTCGTTGCGCTCGTCGATAGTAGCCCTGACGCCCACAGTATCGAGATACTTAGCCACGCTGCGTGCGTAGTCGTTGTATTTCTCTGAGATGGGCAGGATGGCCACCTGATCGGGAGCGAGCCAGAGTGGGAAGTGTCCGGCAGTATGTTCGATGAGCACGGCAGTGAAGCGTTCCATCGATCCGAAGGGAGCGCGGTGCACCATCACGGGAGTCTGCTTGGAGTTGTCCTCGGCGGTGTACTCCAGTTTGAAGCGCTGCGGCAGGTTGTAGTCCACCTGGATAGTGCCAAGTTGCCAGCGTCGTCCGATAGCGTCCTTCACCATGAAGTCGAGTTTCGGTCCGTAGAAGGCAGCCTCGCCATATTCAATCTTGGCAGCCAGTCCCTTTTCCTTGCAGGCGTCGATGATAGCCTGTTCGCTTTCTGCCCACACCTCGTCGCTACCGATGTATTTCTCGGTGTCCTTGGGGTCGCGCAGAGAGATCTGAGCCTCGAAGTTTTCGAACTTGAAGATGGTGAACACAGCCTGTATGATATCCATCACGCGCAAGAACTCACCCTTCACCTGGTCAGGACGGCAGAAGATATGAGCATCGTCCTGAGTGAAAGAACGCACGCGGGTAAAGCCATGCAGTTCACCACTCTTCTCATAGCGGTAGACAGTGCCGAATTCTGCAATGCGCAAAGGCAGGTCCTTGTATGAGCGTGGTTTCCATGCGAAGACCTCGCAGTGGTGAGGGCAGTTCATAGGTTTGAGCATATATTCCTCGTCCTCCTCGGGAGTCTGAATGGGTCGGAACGAGTCTTTGCCATAGTGTGCATAGTGTCCGGAGGTGACATAGAGGTTCTTCGACCCGATATGCGGAGTGATGACCTCCTGGTATCCGAAGCGTTTCTGTATTTTGCGCAGCAGGTCCTGCAGTCTCAGTCGCAGTTCCGTGCCCTTTGGCAGCCAGATGGGCAGTCCCTTACCCACTCGGTCGGAGAACATGAAGAGTTCCATCTCCTTGCCAATCTTTCTGTGGTCACGTTTCTTGGCCTCTTCGAGCATTACGAGATACTCATCGAGCATCTTCTTCTTTGGGAAGGTTATGCCGTAGATACGTGTCATCTGTTCGCGACTGGCATCGCCGCGCCAGAAGGCTCCGGCAGCACTTGTTATCTTGACAGCCTTGATAAGTCCTGTAGATACGAGGTGCGGACCGCGGCAGAGGTCAGTGAAGGCTCCCTGAGTATAGGTAGAGATGGTGCCATCCTCCAGGTCCTGTTCTATATGTTCGCACTTATATGTCTGTCCGTCGGCAGCAAACTCCTTGAGAGCATCTGCCTTGCTTACTTCACGTCTGACCACGGCCTCGTCCTTACGGGCCAGTTCCATCATCTTTGCTTCGATTTTCGGGAAGTCATTTTCCGATATCACATCACCCTCTTTGGGCATCACATCGTAGAAGAAGCCGTTTTCCACGGCAGGTCCGAAACCGAACTGTATGCCCGGATAGAGTTCCTTCAGGGCCTCTGCCAGCAGGTGAGCCGAAGTATGCCAGAAGGTATGCTTACCCTGTTCATCCTCGAATTTGAACAGTTCTATCTTGGCATCGGCAAGTATAGGCCTGTTTAGTTCTGTGGTTTCGCCATTGACAGCGCAAGATACAACGTTGCGTGCGAGAGCCGGCGAAATGCTCTCGGCGATTTGATAACCAGTGACGCCCTGTTCATACTCTCTGACAGAGCCGTCGGGAAAAGAGATTTTAACTACCATACAATTAGTGTTTGAAAAATTTCCGGCAAATTTACATGTTTTTTTTCAAACATCTGCGTGTATGGAGATATTTTGTTTTTTTTCTAGAGAGGATTATTTTGCCGTTTGGCGGAAAATAGTTATATTTGCGGTGCCTTAATAAGAGAAATCGATGTATGAAAAACATGACAGGCGGAATACTCAAAGGTAAGACCAAGAGTGTATTGTTCTACCACATAATAGCCATAACGATTATCATAATATGGGGCAGCACATTGGTGAGCACCAAGGTGCTGATGCAGGACGGCATGCGTGCAGACGAGATTTTCGTGTTGCGCTTTCTATTGGCTTACTTAGCCATTTGGTTTATCTCTCCGAAGAAGTTATGGTCGGATAGTCTCCGCGACGAGGCCTTGATGCTACTTTTGGGAGTGACTGGCGGTTCGTTGTATTTCATCACAGAGAACATGGCAGTTGGCATGACATACGTGAACAATGTGAGTTTCATCGTGAGCACCTCGCCATTGATAACCATGCTTATAGCGATATTCACCTACAAGGGCATAAAGATAAGGAAGATACTCTTTGTGGGTTCGCTGCTGGCCATAATAGGGGTGGGCATCATCATCTTCAACGGTCAGCAGGTGCTTCATCTGAGTCCGACGGGCGATTTCGTGGCCTTGATAGCAGCAGCTTGTTTTGGGGTGTACTGCTATTTCATAAAGATGGTGGGCGACCGTTACGATGCCGTATTCATCACTCGAAAAATGTTTTTCTACGGTCTCATCACCGCCCTGCCACTATATCTGTTTGACCCATGGCAGTTTCCCTTGTCTCATTTGCTTGACATGAAGATACTATTCAACCTGTTGTTTCTGGGTATAGTAGCCTCGTTTGCCTGTTTTGCTCTGTGGAATGTGACCATCACTAGGATAGGAGCGGTGACAGCCTCCAATTACCTGTATCTCATACCATTGGCGACAGTTCTGTTTAGTGCCATATTTCTGGATGAGACCATGAACCTGATAGCATGGGTGGGCTGCCTGCTCATCATGGCAGGTGTGTGGATGGCCAACATAGGTTGCAGGGACGACTGAGGGGGTGTGTGGTTGCCTCTGTACTATTTCTTCTGTGATGAAGAGTGGTGGATGTGTTTCTGCACCTCGCGGTCGACCTTTTGTATGATTTCCGGTTTTTTCTCCCCCTCATCATACACCTTGATGTAGTTGAAATAGATGAAGGCGAGAGCTGCTGCCACGACTATCATGACCACAGACTTGATGAGGCATGATGCCACACGGCGCACTATGAGGAAGGCCACCAGAAGCGCCACGACGCAGAATATATAATAGAGAGCGGGATTGTCGGCTAAGTTCATGATTTGAAGAGTTTTAAGAAATCTGAAGGAATGTCGGATTCGAACTGCATGCTTTGGTGGGTGACGGGATGGTAGAAGCACAGAAGATAGGCGTGCAAGCAGAGTCGGCCGATGGGGTTGTCGCCGTTGCCGTATTTGTTATCTCCGCAGACTGGGTGTCCGATGTCGGCGCAGTGCACACGTATCTGGTTTTTGCGTCCCGTCTCGAGTTTGAACTCCACCAGCGAGTGGTTGGTGGTACGGCGCAGCGTATGGTAGTGAGTGACGGCATACTTGCCACCGTTGTCCACTGGCGAAGAGTACGTGACATAGTTTCTGTTGTCCTTGAGCCAGTTGGCCACTGTGCCGCCGTCGTCCTCCATCTCTCCAGAGAGCACGGCCACATACCGGCGGTCGTACACTATCTGGTGCCAGTTATGCTCCAGCGTCTGCTCCGTATCCATATCCTTGGCATAAATCATCAGTCCCGACGTGTCGCGGTCGAGTCGGTGCACCACGTGGGCGTTGCACTTCTGTCCCGAGAGTCGGAAGTAATTGTCGAGTATGGCCTTGACATTGAGTGTGGAGTGTCCTGCAGGCATTGAGAGCACCCCCACCTTCTTTTCTATCACCACTATGTACTGGTCTTCATACACCAGTTTCACGTATCGGCTTTTGAAGGTATCGTTGCGCTTCGTCTTGCTCAGTGCCACCTTCATGCCAGGCTGCAGCGGAAAGTCGAACTGTGTCACTATCTTTCCGTCCACCTTTATGCCACGCCCTTGCAGCGTGGCCTTAATCTTGTTCTTGCTGAGTTTGGGTACGTTGGCAAGCAGCCACTCCAGCAGCGGTGCCGGTTGACTGACCGTAAAATGGTCGTATTCCCCTTTGTGATTAGTATATCTCATAATTCGGGTGCGAAGATACACATAAGTAACAAAAAAAACAAAAATGTTTTTGGATATTATCTTCAGTTAAACTATTTTTGCAAAATAGAAAAGGGTAAAAACGAGCTTACACCTTGGAATGAGATGAGAAACAGACTATTATCCGTTGTTGCATCAATCGTCCTTTGCAGCAGTATCTATGCAGACAGCATAGCCGACTCGCTCATGATAGAGGAAGTGGTAGTGACTGGCACGCGCACTACCACCGATGTTCGTTACCTTCCGATGACGGTGAGTGTGATAGGCCGGGATGCACTGACAGCCCGGCATCAGAGCAACGTGCTGCCCACGGTGATGCAGCAGGTGCCAGGATTGTTTGTCACATCTCGTTCGATGCTAGGCTATGGCGTGTCTACCGGTTCTGCGGGCGGCATCAACCTGCGTGGCATCAGTGGAGGCGCTGGTCAGTTGATGGTGCTCATCGACGGTCACCCGCAGTACAACGGAGTGTACGGTCATCCCATAGCCGACAGTTACCAGACCCTGATGGCCGAGCGAGTAGAGGTGCTGAGAGGCCCTGCCTCAATGCTCTACGGTTCGAACGCCATGGGCGGTGTGTTGAACATAGTGACCCGAGCCATGCCTGAGGACGGGATGCGAACCATCGTGAACCTGGGAGCTGGCAGTTATGGCACAGTTCAAGCCGACATTGCCAACCGATGGCGCTGCGGCAGGTGGGGCAGCACTGTGGCAGCACAGTACGGCAGAACCGACAACCACCGGCCACGCATGGGATTTGAGCAATATGGCGGATACATGAAACTGGGCTACGACATCTCCGACCACTGGAAGACATACGTGGATGCCGACATCACCCATTTCAATGCCTCGTGCCCTGGCAGCACCAGTGCCCCATTATATGGTTCCGACCAATGGATAACCCGTGGAGTGGTATCGGCAGCCGTGGAGAACCGCTACGACCATAACTGCGGTGCCGTGAGTGTGTACAGCAACTTTGGCAGGCACAAGATAGACGACGGCAGCGCCGACCCTGCCACCCCGACAAAGCGCTATTTCCGCTCCAAGGACGCACTGACGGGTATATCGGCATATCAGAGTGCCAGTCTCATTGAAGGCAACCGCGTGACCGTGGGTGTGGACTACATGAACATCTATGGCCGTGCTTACTATACATCCAAGGAGACTGGCGATGTGACAGACACGCCCAACAAGCAGAGCGGCAGGTCGTACCGCAATGAGGTGGCGGGATATGTTGACGTGCGTCAGGACCTGGCCGAGATAGTGACCGTGGATGCCGGTGTGAGGGTGGATCACCACTCCGTCACAGGCACCGAATGGATACCACAGGCCGGTGTGGTGGTGCGCCTCATGTCAACCGGTGAATTGAAGACCATGGTGAGCAAGGGCTTTCGCAATCCCACCATGCGCGAGATGTACCTCTATCCGCCGTCAAACGAAGAACTGAAGCCTGAACGGCTATGGAACTACGAGTTGTCGTGGCATCACCGGATAGCACACGGAGCGCTGACATACGGAGCCAACCTGTATTACATAAAGGGTGACAACATGATACAAACCATGCAGGTGGATGGAAAGCCGAAAAACGTGAACACGGGCGAGATAGAGAACTACGGACTGGAGATGGAGGCAAGATATGCCATAGACAGCCACTGGAGCCTGAGCACCAACCACTCTCTGCTGCACATGGAGCACCCCGTGGTGGCGGCACCCAAGTACAAAGGTTATGCAGGAGCAGACTACCGCTGCCATAAATGGACAGTGAATGCCGGCATACAGTACATCGGCGGACTGTACACGGCAGTAGGCAAAGACGAACAGAAAGAGAATTTCTGTCTGCTCAACCTATCTGCCACATACGCTATGAACAAGAACCTGAGTCTGTGGATACGAGGCGATAACCTCCTGGCACAGAAGTACGAGATAAACCTGGGCTATCCCATGCCCCGTGCCACAGTGATGGGTGGAGTGAACATAGAGTTTTAGTAGAATTAACAAGGTCAAGTCCGACATACTTCTGCATCTGAGTTTTTGAACTTCCTGTCGGGCAATTACCTTTTAATATACATACGTATGAACGACACGACATTGACCAAGGTGGCCCTGCGCTATCGTGCCCTGTTTCTCAATGTAGACCGCAGTGAGATAGACATGCGGTCGGTGGTATCGGCCCCCTTGCTGGCATTCTTAGTGAGGCTGAGAGAAAACGGCTATTGCGTGAGCGAGGAGTTGCAGCACGCCCTGAGCGGAGTATCATCAGAACGCATGGCAGCCATAACCGAGTGCATAGACGAGGTGATGGGTGTGCACCTGAACTGGGCACCTCTGGTAAAGGGTTGGACTCAGCCTACCGGCGAAAGAGCCGTGGACCATCTCATCACCCTTTTTGCGAACCTCCTTGGCGAGAAGTCGGGCGTGGAAGGCACTACCCTTCCCTGCGGTCATCTGATACCCGATGGCACCTTCCCTTTGGAGCGATACAACGGTTGTCCGTTTTGCGGCACCCCATTCGAGACCGCCAATCATGTCTACAAAGACCAGGCGAGCAAATTGAAGGAACTGCGCCTGTACACTTTGTCCGACATGCGTCACCTGTTTTATACCCTTCTGACCTCTGCCACCCCCCTTGACGGCACCCAGAAAGATAGTCTGGAGCAGTTACTCGGTGTATTTCCCATTCCCGAGGGGACAGACATAGCCATGAAAGAGACAGCCATGTTGGTAATCAAGAAACTGGTGCAAAGTGGCGATGCAGATAAGGCCAGCCAGTGGTTGAGGACACCCTCCGATGTGCTGCGCTACATGTGGTACGAGAAGACCAGTTACGTGCAGGTGATAGAACCCAGGACCCTCATTGCCCATGCGGGCAGACTACATCATCATCTATGGGGACCACTCGACACGAGCAAGGATGCTGCAGAGAGTATGAAAGAGAAGTTGCGGCTGAAGTACGACCGTCGCACCTGTTTGCGTGTGGCCAGATGGATGAACTCCCTCCCCATGAGTGCCGTGCAGTGTGCCGAGGACATGAACCCCAAGCGTGGCATGTGGGTGCGCCTGATACGTGCCCTTCGTATGGCAGAATACTCCCACAAAAAGGGATTTGAGCATCTGGCTGGTATCCTCGATGTGTTCTACAGGCAAGACTACTCTACCTGGCAGGGACAAGTGGACAAGGCGCGCGTGGAGAGAGATGCTGACCATACGCTGACACTGTTGAAGCAGAGGCCCGGACTCTTTGCCCGCTGTCTGTTTGCCACCATGCTACGCTTTGGCAGTGATAAGGTGCTGGCGGCCTTTGAAGAAGTGTCTGACCAGTTGCCACTTCGCCTACTGTTGTCGCTGGGCAATGCTGCCGACACCTACTTCGACCTGAATCAGGAGCGTACGGTGCGCACCATCACTGGTGTTGTAGCCAAGATAGGTCACAACAGACAGTTGCCCTTCTACAGCCGTGAAGAACGCGATGCAATGTCGGCAGCGGTGAACAGTCTATACACCAGTGCCATGAGCAGGAGGTTTGCTGCCCAACCGACCGAATCGAAGACCATATACATAGACCCGTTGCTTTACAGCATCCCTGTGAGCGTAGGCGACCGTTCAGCCACCATACAGGACACCTCGTGCGCTTTGATGGGCACCCGTTGGACCGTGGAGGGAGATGCCGTGCGCCTGTTCATGCAGTGGGGCCGAGGCATGCACGCCCAGCCCCTTGACATGGACCTGAGTGCCAGGATATCGCTGCCAGACGGCAAGGTGGAAGAGTGTGCATATTTCCATCTGACGGCAGTGGGAGCGAAACATTCCGGCGACATACAGACCATCCCCGAAATGGTGGGCACTGCAGAGTACATAGAACTGTCGCTGCCGGAGCTGGAGTCAGCCGGTGCCACTCACGTCACCTTCACCTGCAACGCCTACAGCACAGGAGCCCTGTCGCCCAATCTGGAAGTGGGCTGGATGAGCAGCGCCTACCCCATGGCCGTATCCGAAGAGAACGGTGTGGCATACGACCCTTCTTGTGTGCAGCATATAGTACGTATCAGCGAGGGCGACCTGTCAAAAGGTCTGGTATTCGGAGTGCTAGATGTGAGTAAGCGTGAGATAATCTGGCTGGAGATGCCTTTCACCTCTCAGACCATAAAAGGGGCTGACAGTGCATCAGTAATGGCGCTGCTGCATCGGTTGGAAAAGAAGCTCAGCATCGGACAACTGCTTGAAATAAAGGCCGTGGCACAGCATCTAGAAAAAGTGGAGACAAAGGAGGCTGCCGATGAGACATTTACATACGAGTGGGCACTCAACCCCGCCGAGGTGACACAACTTCTGAGCGCAGATAACAGGTCGAGGAAAAAAGTGTGACGAATCGAGTATTATTATTGAAGATTGTCGTATATTTGCAATCGAAGGACAGAAGCAATCAAATACCACATATCACATTTTCTTAAAATACCAAAAACTATGAAAAAAGTATTATTATTGGCCATGAGCGCCATCGTGCTGTTCATGAATGCCTGCAAGCCTGAGAAGAAAGAAGGCAGTTTTGCACTGCCAGCAATCGACGACATTGCCATGTATCAAGTCAATCCCCGCGTGTTTGCCCCCGACCATTCACTCAATGCGGTGGCAGCGCGCATAGACAGTATCAAGGCGCTTGGCGTGAACATGATGTGGGTGATGCCCATCTATCCCATCGGTGTGGAGAAGGGCAAGAACTCCCCCTACTGCATCAGCGACTACAAAGCCATCGCCCCTGAGTTTGGCACCGTGGACGATTTCAAGAATCTGGTGAAAGTTTGTCATGAGCATGGAATGGGTATCATACTCGACTGGGTAGCCAACCACACAGCCTGGGATCATCCCTGGGTGAAAGAGCATCCCGACTGGTACACCCACGATGCGAAGAACGACACAGTGGTACATCCACTGGAGTTTGGATGGTTGGATGTAGCCGACCTGAACTACAACAATAAGGATATGCGCAAGGCCATGATAGATGCCATGAAGTTCTGGATAACCGAGGTGGGTATTGACGGTTTCAGATGTGACGTAGCCGATGGAGTGCCCTCTGACTTCTGGAAGGAGTGCATAGACGAGTTGCGCAAGTCTGCCGGCGACCGCAAGATAGTGATGCTGGCAGAGGGCAAGCGTGCAGACAACTTCACCACTGGTGGTTTTGACATGAACTACGGTTGGGACTACAAGGACTCACTCTTGCATGTGTTCAACAAGGGTTACAGTGCAGAGAACATACTGGCAGCTGACAAGGCAGAGTACGACTCACTGCCTGCTGGCAAGATAAAGTTGCGCTTCACCACCAACCACGACCACTCCAGCGAGGTGCCTCCCGTCAAGGAGTTTACCAATGTGCGTGGTTCGATGGCAGCCTACGTAGCCACCATCTTCCCCCACGGTGGAGCCCTGATATACGGTTCACAGGAAGTAGGCTACGACCAGCCCATCAATTTCTTCAAGTATGTGCCCGTGGACTGGACTGCCAATAGCGCCTTGTTTAAGGAATACCAGAAGCTCATCGGTCTATACAATGACTACACCTCTCTGCGCAAGGGTAAGATGCAGGCCTATCCCGACAAGGACATACTGCTCTTTGAGAAGAGTGACGACAGCAGTTCATTCCTTATAGCCGTAAACGTACGTGATGCAGAGAAGAGCATAGCAGTGCCCGATGCATGGAAAGGAAAGAAGGTGGTAAACAAGAGTGATGACAGCGAAGTGGAATTAGGTGAAAAGCTGACGCTTAAGCCCTTCGAATATCAGATACTGATGAAGAAGTAAAGACCTCTATATAACCCAAATCGGTCTATTGACCGATTTGGGTCTAATGTGAGGGTAGTTATTTTCCGGAGATTCTGGAAATTCTTCTGGAATCTCCGGTTTTTCTATTGATTTTTCAGAATTGTTCTAATATCTCAATTCTTTTTCTTGTATCGGGGTGAGTGCTGAACATGCTTCCGAAGAAGCTCATTATGCCCGATGTTAGTCCTTGTGGATGCACAATAAAGAGTTGTGCCACATCATCCCTGCCCGTCTGTCCGAGTCCAGGGTCGGCAGATATTTTTCTCAATGCCGATGCGAGGGCCAGAGGATTTCCACAGAGTTCCGCTCCTCCAGCATCAGCCATATACTCACGCTTCCGAGAGATGGCAAATCTTGTCATGAGCATGAAGAAATATGCAATGGCGCTACAAACAAGCCCCACGAGCAGCATGACAATGGCTCCACCACCCTTCTCCTTGGAGTCTCTGCCGCCTCCGTAGAGAGCCATGGAATAAATCATTCTGACCACCAGTGAGATGAGAGTGGATATGATACCCACGAAGATGATACTTGTGATTAGCAGTTTCGTGTCTCGGTTTCGAATATGTGTGAGTTCATGCCCCACCACCCCAGCGAGTTCCTCGTCGTCGAGCAGGTTGATGATACCCGTAGTGAGAGTGACGGTATAGCTTTTTTTGTCGATGCCACTAGCGAACGCATTCAATTGCGGGTCGTCCACCACATTTATCTGTGGCATATCCATGCCACATGCGATGGTAAGATTTTCCACGATATTGTAGACCCTTGGATTCTCCATGCGTGTTAGCGGTCGTGCGCCCGTGGCATGTTTTATCATTGACGCATTAAAGAAATATGCAATGACGAACCAAATAGCTACCCCTGCTATCACCCAAGGAATAGTGGCAATGAACTGTTCCCATACGAAATCCCAATCCATGGGATTTTCCACGTATTCCGAACCGCTTTTCGTCTGTATGAAAGCGATGATGGCAAAGAACAGCCAGACCATGGCCAGGATGATGGCAGGAAACATCATGAGGAGCAATATGGAGCGCATATTGTTCCTCATGATTTGCGTCTGCATTCCTACATACCTCATGAGCGTGTATGTATTAGATATGTATTAGAACTGTATGTTTGGAGCTTCGTCGAATTTCTTTCTATCCTCCTGTGGGATTTCAATCATTGGTTCCTTATGGAAACCGAACATATTTGCCAAAATGTTTGACGGGAAGGACTGTACGGCAGTATTCAGTTCCTTAGTTGCGGAATTGAAGAATCTGCGTGAAGCAGCAAGTTTATTCTCCACATCAGAGATCTCATCCTGGAGTTTTGAGAAGTGTTTGTCTGCTTGCAGTTGCGGATAGGCTTCGAGAGTAATCCTCATTCCGGCGAGAGCACTTGAGAGCTGGTTTTCGGCCACCACCTTGTCGTTAACCGTTGTAGCGTTCATAGCTGCGGAGCGTGCTTTGGTGACTTCTTCAAACACACTTTTCTCATGCGCTGCGTAACCTTTGGCAGTAGCCACGAGTTGCGGTATGAGGTCATGTCTCTGTTTCAGTTGCACGTCAACATTGGCATAAGCGTTTTCACGGTTGTTTCTGAACGCCACCAGCCTGTTATACATAGAAATGCAGTAGAGGGCCAACAGGAATACTATGCCCAGAACGATTAGTAATGCTACCATAAATAAAAACTGTTTTAGATTAACCACACAAAGTTAGCAGAAAACAATAACATCGCAAAGTATTTAAAGTTTTTTTACATTTATTCACATATTATGGAAAGCAAAAAAAATACCGACAGCAAAAATTGCCATCGGTATTTATATTTGTAAATTAACGTTTATTAACGCATGTAACTCATTACCTTCTGGTAGTAGCGCTGAGTAGAGCGAACTTTGTAGTTACATCCACCCTGCCACATACGAATGGCGCGCTCAACATTGTTGTTGGGGTTGTAGTATGACTGTATTACTACGAACATCTCCTTAGACTTCTGTACATTGAAACGGTCATTGAGAGAGAAGCGCTTGCTGCTACCGCGACGCTTCAGGATATTGTTGCACTCCTGTACGAGGACGGGAGATATCTGCAGGACACCGCAATAGATGCCGCTGCGTGCATTGGGGTCACCCTTACTTTCTACTTGAATAATAGCGTCAATCACCGGTGTCCAGTCGTAATCGCTTTTCTCGTCTCCGGCAAAAGTTACTGACGGCATAAAAATCATCATCATCATGCTTAACAACACAATTTTCGCAAATTTCTTCATTGTTATTATTTTTATGGAGCTTTTCATTAAGAATGAATTTGGTGCGGTAGAGATGAAGAGTGGGCCGCTCCTGTGCTCCTGTTACACTTATGAAATAAGAGTGTTATAATAAGACTCATTATTTCGTTACTTAATTAACTCGGTGCAAAGGTACGGTTTTTTTTACTACCTCACAAGGCTTTAATAGTAGTTTGACCTTTTTTAAGACAATTCGATGATTTATATCAATTTGATAATCAATTGTTTACATTAGTGAAAGAACGTTAAACCACAGATGTAAATGCAAACAAAAGTTAAGAAAATATAGTATAGGCTCTACAGACACTATCTACGCTATAGACACTAAAGACCGCTATAGATACACTATTGATGCTATCTAAAAGAAGAGTGCCCGCCATTTGGCGAGCACTCTCATTTTTGAAAGAAGGCGGCTTCCTACTCTCCCGCATTGCATTGCAGTACCA
>OMSQ01000047.1 GCA_900313805.1 uncultured Prevotella sp.
CTGGCGACACCATACCACCTGCCACCAACAAGAATGAGGAGGAAAACGACGACGACATCTTCAGTGGCAGCGTGATAGAGGATGACAGCACTCTGGAAATACCAGAAACCCCAGAAGAACCGGAACCCCCGGTACAGCCGGAGCAGCCAGCACAGCCGGAGCAGCCGGTACAAGACGATGTAATCGAAGTGGAAATAGAACCAGAGGCTGACGACGACTATATAGAAATAGAAATGGACGATGCCCCACCGGCACCCACCAAGCCCACTGCACCTCAGACCGATGACATAGTGGTGGTGGACGATGCCCCGCCGGCACCCACCAAGCCCACCACGCCGCAGACCGATGACATAGTGGTGGACGACGACACGCCGGCACCTGCCACTAAGCAACCCGCAGTGGAAGTGGAAGATGAATATTTTGAACTTGACGGATTTTGATTATGAGCAACGGACAGTTACTTTGGGTAGACGATGAGATAGAACTTCTGAAGGCACACATTCTGTTCCTGCAGAAGAAAGGCTATGAAGTGGTGACTGTGAGCAACGGCACCGACGCCATAGAGCAGTGTCAGCAGAAGACCTTCGACCTGATACTCCTTGACGAGATGATGCCCGGACTGACAGGTCTGGAAACCCTCCAGCACATCAAGGAGATACAACCTGCCACTCCCGTGGTGATGGTGACCAAGAGTGAGGAGGAGAACATCATGGACCAGGCCATAGGTTCGAAGATAGCCGACTATCTGATAAAACCCGTCAACCCCAACCAGATACTCCTGACACTGAAGAAGAACATACACCGCAAGGAGATAGTGACAGAGGTGACTCAGAGCGGTTACCAGCAGGACTTCATGCAGTTAAGCATGCGGATATCCGACTGCCGCCACTGGACCGACTGGATGGATGTGTACAAGCGACTGGTACGGTGGGAACTGGAACTGAGCAGCACCGACAGTTCAATGACAGAGATACTGCACACACAAAAGGAAGAAGCCAACAACGGCTTTGCTAAGTACATCAAGAGCCACTATATGGACTGGGTGAAGCCGGGCAAGACACCCGGGCTGATGCCAAACGATGAGCAGCGGCCGATGATGAGTCCCGACCTGTTCAGAAGGAAAATCTTCCCCATGCTCGACGCCGGCGACAAAGTGGTGCTTGTGGTGATAGACAATTTCCGCTATGACCAGTGGCGCACCATCAGTGCAGAGATAGGCGACATGTTCGACATGGACGAGCAGTTGTACATGAGCATTCTGCCCACAGCCACACAGTACGCACGCAATGCCATTTTCAGCGGACTGATGCCCACGCAGATAGCACGCATGTTTCCCGAACTGTGGGTTGACGAGGACGAGGACGAGGGAAAGAACCTGAACGAGGGTCCGCTCATTGGCACGCAGATAGAACGCTACCGCCGGCACCATACATACAGTTACCACAAGATAAACGACTCTGCCGGTGCCGATGCGCTCATGAGTCAACTGAACCAGTTTGCCAACAACGAACTGAATGTGGTGGTGTTCAATTTCATCGACATGCTCTCACACGCCCGCACCGAGTCGAAGATGGTGCGCGAACTGGCCAACAACGAGTCTGCCTACCGCAGCATCACACTCAGCTGGTTCCGCCATTCCATGATGGCCGACTTCTTCCGCTGGCTGGCACAGTCGCCCTATCGTGTGGTGGTGACTACCGACCACGGCAGCATACGCGCCTCGCGACCTATAAAGATTATCGGCGACAGGAACACCAACACCAACCTGCGTTATAAGTTGGGCAAGAACCTCAACTACAACCCCAAGGAGGTGATGGTGGTGAAAGACCCCCGTCAGGCACAGTTGCCCACGCCCAACATCAGCACCTCTTACGTGTTTGCCACAGGCGAGGACTTCTTTGCCTATCCCAATAACTACAATTACTATGTGTCATACTATCGCGACACCTTCCAGCATGGCGGCATCTCACTGGAAGAGATGATTGTACCGCTGGTCACCCTCACACCCCGACGCCGTTGACACATAAAACCCGCTGATACGATGCATACCATCCACATACCCGACTTAGAGAGTCTGCCACAGGCAGCAAGAGAGTTTCTGCCATTCCTACACAAGGGCGACATAGTGGCATTCTACGGTGCCATGGGTGCCGGCAAGACCACATTTGTGAGAGCCCTTTGCGAACAACTGGGCGTGACGGAGGCCGTCACGTCGCCCACCTTTGCCCTGGTCAACGAGTATTACTCGCCCGTGATGGAATGTGATGTGTACCATTTCGACTTCTACCGCATACACCGCATAGAGGAGGTTTATGACATGGGCTATGAAGACTATTTCTACGGCAACGGCGTGTGTGTGATAGAATGGCCTGAGCTGATAGAAGAACTGCTGCCCCCCGACACGCTGAGAGTGCGTATCGAAGAGCAGCAGGACGGTTCGCGGCTGTTGTCTGTACTTACAGCAGAGCCTTGAACTTGGGGTCGAGAGTGGCCTTGTTGGCAGCCCCCACGAAGCGGTCCACCAGTTCGCCGTTCTTGAAGAAGAGGATGGTGGGTATGTTGCGCACGCCATAGTCCATGGCAATGTCGTCGTTCTCCTCCACATCGCACTTGCCTACTACTATCTTGCCGTCATAGTCGGCAGCCAGTTCGGCTATTACAGGAGCCAGCATGCGGCAGGGTCCGCACCATGTGGCCCAGAGGTCAACTACTAATGGCAGGTTGCCACTCTTATAACTCTCGAAATTCTCGCTGGTGATAGTTACTTCCATTTGGTCTTCTTTTGTTTATATTATTATCTATTTTGTTTGCTTGTGCCATATCTCTTGCAAATAGCATGCCAAGTGGATGAGGTGTGACAGCACTGTCAGTTGATGTGGTACGACATGTTCTCCTGCTGTTCCAGATAGTCGAGCAGGCTCTGATGCGGATCTACCTGCACGCTCTTGCTTCTGAGCATCACATGCTGATGTTCCACGCCGGCATACACCTGGATGAAGAGGTCTGTCTTGCCCGGATGCGAGCGTATGAGGGTGGACAGGTCTGTGACCATGCCCTCGTCCACCGTGTCAGCATTCATGGTGATGGTGATACGGTCTATCCGCTGTTCCTTGACAGTGCTGAGAAACTGTATGTCGCTGATATGGAAATCCACGAATGTGCTTGTCTCGTACTTCTTCTGGCAGCGGGCAGTGATATACACGGTGCATCCCACATTGAGCATACTCTGCCAGTCGGCCCAGTCCTTGTCGAAGAGTGCTATCTCGCCCGAGCCCTCGAAATCCTCGATGGTGACGAAGCCGCAGGGGTTGCCCTTCTTGGTGTATTTCGCCTTCACGTCGGTCACAATGCCGCCCATTCTTATCTCGCCCTTGGTCATGAGCGCAGCCTTGTCCTCCAGTTCCTGACAGTGCGTGTTGCACATGTGGTTGAGTATAACCTTGTAGTCATCCAGCGGGTGAGCGGAGAGGTATATACCCACCAGATCGCGCTCGCGGTTCAGTCGTTCTATATTGCTCCACCTCTCTGTCTCGGGAATGTAGGGTGTGGCTATCTCCACCGTGTCCATGGCACCGAAGAGCGAGTTTTGCGCCTCCTGTTTCTCCGCCTGGTAGTTTTGTCCGTAGCGCAGCAGCGAGTCGAGAAACTCCTCCCCTTTGTTGTTTTTCGCGAAATAGCGTTCACGGTCTATGCCGAAGCCGTCGAAGCCGCCGCTCAGAGCCAGACTCTCCAGCGCCCGTCGGTTTACAGCCGAGAGGTTTACCCTCTGCACGAAGTCGAATATGGAGGTATAGGTGCCGTTCTTCTCACGCTCGTCGATGATAGCCTGAGCAGCTCCCTCGCCCATGCCCTTGATGGCAGCCAGTCCGAAGCGCACCTCACCTTTTTTGTTGGCACCAAACTTCAGGTAACTCTCGTTCACATCGGGTCCGAGTGTAGGAATGCCCATCGACTTACATTCGTCCATGAGCTTGGTTATCTCCTTTATGTCGTTCTTGCGCCGACTCATGATGGCAGCCATGAACTCGGCAGGATAGTGCGCCTTGAGGTAAGCTGTCTGGTATGCCACCCACGAATAGCATGTGGCGTGCGACTTGTTGAAGGCGTAGGATGCGAATTTCTTCCAGTCGCCCCAAATCTTCTTCAGCACAGCGGGGTCGTGTCCGTTTTTCTTTCCTCCCTCGAGGAACTTGGGTTCCATGGCGTTTACTATGTCTTCTTTTTTCTTACCCATGGCCTTTCTCAGGGCATCGCTCTCACCTCGTGTGAAGCCGGCTAGTTGTCTGGAGAGCAGCATCACCTGTTCCTGATACACCGTGATGCCGTAGGTGTCCTTCAGGTATTTCTCCATGCACGGTATGTCGTACTGCACCAGCGAGGGGTCGTTCTTTCGCCTGATGAAGTCGGGTATATAGTCCATAGGGCCTGGCCGGTACAGGGCGTTCATGGCTATGAGGTCTTCAAACACCGTGGGATGCAGTTCGCGCAGATATTTCTGCATGCCGGGCGATTCAAACTGGAAGGTGCCGATAGTCTGTCCCTTCTGATATAGTTGGTATGTCAGCGGGTCGTCGATAGGTATGCGTTCCAGGTCTATCTCCACGCCATGACTCAGCCTAATGTTCTCCACAGCCTCTTTCAACTCCGACAGCGTCTTCAGTCCGAGGAAGTCCATTTTGATGAGTCCTGTCTCTTCTATCACGTGTCCGTCATACTGGGTGCATAGCACCTTCTCCCCCTTGTTGTCGGGGTCGTCGGCAGTAGACACAGGCACCCAGTCGCTGATGTCGTCGCGGCAGATGATGGTGCCGCAGGCGTGGATGCCAGTCCCTCGCACAGTGCCCTCAAGCATGCGGGCGTAGCGTATGGTGTTGCGCATCTTGGGGTCGTCAGACACCTCGGCCTCCCTGAGTGCCGGCACGTATTTTATGGCGTTACTCAGGTTCATCTTCGCATTCTCCGGCAGGCGGTCGGGTATCTCCTTGCACAGGCGGTTGGATGTCTCGAGCGGCAGTTTCTCAACCCTTGCCACGTCTTTTATGGAGTTTTTGGTGGCCATGGTACTGTAGGTGATGATATGCGCCACCTTTTCGTGTCCGTATTTGTCCTCCACCCATTTCAGCACGCGTCCACGTCCGTCGTCATCGAAGTCAGTGTCTATATCCGGCAGCGATATACGGTCGGGGTTGAGGAAGCGTTCGAACAGCAGGTCATACTTTATGGGGTCTATCTTGGTGATGCCCAGGCAGTAAGCCACCACGCTGCCTGCCGCACTGCCTCGTCCCGGTCCCACCATCACATCGAGTTCGCTGCGTGCTGCATTGATGAAGTCCTGCACTATGAGGAAGTAGCCGGGGAAGCCCATGGTCTTCATGATGTGCAGTTCAAACTTTATTCGTTCCGCCACCTCGTCGGTGAGGGGGTCGCCATAAAGCCGTCGTGCCCCGTCGTATGCAAGTTTGGCCAGGTATTCAGCTTCGAACTTTATGCGATAGAGTTTGTCGTAGCCTCCCAGATGTGCTATCTTCTTGCGTCCCGCCTCCTCTGGCAGTTGGTTTTCACCGTTCTCGTCGGAGGTAAACTCGCGGTACAGGTCTTCCTCGGTATATTTCTTGCGGATGTCGTCCTCGGTACCGAAACTCTCTGGTATGGGGAAGAAGGGCATGATGGGGTCGTGGTTGATGTCATACACCTCCACTTTGTCGAGTATCTCAAGCGTATTGCTGAGTGCCTGCGGCACATCGGCGAAGATCTCGTTCATCTCCTGCCTGGTCTTGAACCACTCCTGCTTGCTGTATCTCATACGAGTGGGGTCGTCGAGGTCTCTGGCAGTGGAGAGGCATAGCAGATGGTCGTGAGCCTCGGCATTCTCCTGGTCTACGAAGTGCACATCGTTGGTGCAGATCAGTTTGATGCCATATTCCTCAGCCAGCTCTATCAGCACCTTGTTCACCTTCTGCTGTTCAGGGAAGGTCTCGCGGTTGGCTATGATATTCGGGTCGGTCACCTCGTGTCGCTGCAGTTCCAGATAGTAGTCTTCGCCAAACAGGTTTTTGTACCATTCTATCACGGAGCGTGCCGCGGCAATGTCGCCTCGCAGTATGGCTCTTGGCACTTCACCTGCCAGACAGGCGGAGCACACTATCAGTCCCTCATGGTAGCGTTGCAGGTCGGCATGGTCGGTACGTGGTTTTGAATAGAAGCCGTCGGTCCACGCCCTTGACACTATTTTTATCAGGTTCTTGTATCCCGTCTGGTTTTTGGCGAGCAGTATGAGGTGGTATCGTCGGTCGTCTCCCATGGCCTTGTCCTTGTCCTCCTTGTTGCGTGCCGCCACATACACCTCGCAGCCGAGTATGGGTTTGAAGGGGTCCTTGCCTGCTGCCTTCAGCTTTTTGTTCACCTTTCCGCAGTAGTCGTACAGGGCCTTGATGCCGAACATATTGCCGTGGTCGGTGACAGCCATGCCCCGCATGCCATCGGCCACCGCTTTGTCTACCAGTCGCTCTATGCTGGCCTGTCCGTCGAGCAGAGAATAGTATGTATGTACGTGTAAATGAACGAAATCTTCCATTTTGAGACAATTTTGGGAGCCAAAGATACACAAAATTTGCGTAAATTTGCGTATTATGGAAAAAAGTTTTAACTTTGCAGCGATTTATACCCTTGTGCCATCATGGCACACCGGCGATATACAGACACATGGGAAAAAGAATAAGAAAACTAAAGAAGCAACGCATACATAATGAGGGCATTCACACCCTGCTGGGTGGTTTCCTGTTCATAACCGCAGTAGCCATCCTGCTGTGGGTGTTGTTTGACACAAAGATACCGTTTTGGACTTTCATTGGCATATTCGGTTTGGTATATGCCATAGTAGTCAATTTCTTCCGCTGCCCCATCCGTCACTTCGGCTCCGACGATGTGGAGAAGATAGTGGTGGCACCTGCCGATGGCAAGATAGTGGTGATAGAGGAAGTGGAGGAAAATGAGTATTTCCACGACCGCCGCATCATGGTGTCGATTTTCATGAGTTTGTTTAATGTGCATGCCAACTGGTTCCCCGTGGATGGCGTAGTGAAACTGGTGAAGCACTTCGACGGCAATTTCCATAAGGCCTGGCTGCCCAAGGCGAGCGAGGAGAACGAGCATGCCGATGTGCTGATAGAGACTCCCGAGGGAGAGACCATCCTCTGCCGCCAGATAGCTGGTGCCATGGCCCGCCGCATAGTGACCTACGCTCGCGAGGGTGAGGACTGCTATATCGACGAGCACATGGGATTCATAAAATTCGGTTCGCGTGTGGATGTCTACCTGCCTCTGGGCACAGAGGTGTGCGTGAAGATGGGTCAGTCTACCACAGGCGACCAGACCATCATTGCTAAACTCCCCTAAGCCATGGCAAACTGCATCACCCGTCAGATACCCAACACGATAACCTGCTGCAACCTCATCTCGGGTTGCGTAGCCACTTGTTTCGCCTTTGCCGCCAACTTCCGCATGGCCCTGCTGATGATAGTTGTGGGTGCCGTGTTTGACTTCTTCGACGGCATGTCGGCGCGTCTGCTGGGTGTGTCGTCACCTATCGGCAAGGAGCTCGACTCGCTGGCCGATGACGTGACCTTTGGCGTGGCACCTGCCACCATGGTGTACAGTCTGCTCTGCATACTGCCCTACCCCGCCTTTCTGGAGCCTTACCGTCACATAGTGCCCTTCGTGGCATATATCATGGCCGCCTTCGCAGCCCTGCGCCTGGCTAAGTTCAACCTTGACGAGCGCCAGTCGACCTCCTTCATCGGACTACCCACACCTGCCAACGCCCTGTTCTGGGGCTCGCTCATCGTAGGTGCCGAGTCGATGATGGTGCAGCAGCGCCTGGCACTGCCCGTGGTGCTGGTGCTGGTGGCACTGAGTTGCTGGATAATGGTGGCGGAGATACCCATGTTCGCATTGAAGTTCAAGCAGTGGGGATGGCGCGGCAATGAAGTGCGCTACATCTTCATTCTCTCCTGCATACCCATACTCATCCTCCTCGGTATCAGCGGACTGGCAGTCATCATCGCATGGTACATACTGCTGTCTGCTTTCACCGCTCGTAAACAGAAATAAATGCTCAAATTCTTACTTCTGCTTTTCGCCTCGTCCGTATTTCTAGTATTCGGCGCCATCCTCTATTTCGTGTGGTGGGTGAAGCATACCAAGCGTCATTTCGACCGCCTGGCCCAGGGTCAGCAGGCACAGCAACAGGCGCGCTCGCAGCGCAGTCAGCACACCCGTCAGAGCACGCAGAAGAAAAAGATAATCGCTGAGGACGAGGGTGAATATGTGGACTTTGAGGAGGAGAAGTGAAATTGCCTATCAGACTTATAATATTCGACTTCGACGGTACGCTGGGTGACACCCGGCGGACTATCGTTGCCACGATGCAGATGACCATAAGGGAGCTGCAACTGCCGGAGCGTGGCGAGGAGGAATGTGCCGCCACCATCGGACTGCCCCTTGCCGGTTGTTTCAAGGCCTTGTTCCCTGACCTGTCAGAAGAGGAGGTAGCGCTATGTGCCGAGACCTACAGGAGGATATTCTTCAGCAACCAGCGCAACTTCCAGCCCCAGGCCTTTCCTGGTGTAGTGGAGACGCTGTCTGCACTGAAGCAACGTGGGTATACTCTCACAATAGCATCATCACGCTCGCATGCCTCATTAGTGGAACTAACCCAGAGCATGGGGATAGCGGATAACATCTCTTTTCTGATAGGAGCCGACGATGTGAAGGAGGCGAAGCCCAAGCCCGAGCCAGTGCTGAAGACGCTCTCTGCCATGCACTTCAAGGCAGAGGAGGCCCTCGTGGTAGGAGACATGGCAGTGGACATTCTCATGGGCGCCAATGCCGGCACCAAGACCTGCGGCGTGACCTGGGGCAACGGCACAAGAGAAGAACTCACCGAAGCCGGTGCCGACCGCATCATAGACAGCATGGAAATGCTTTTACCTGAGTTTTGATCCCGTATCTTGCCTGTCCCCGTGACTATGGTTTACCAAAGAGCGACCTTACCTAAACTCCCCATCTCCAGCGAGACAGGTATGTTCATCGCCCTGAATATACGGCTGATGCTTGAAAGAGAGATACTCTTGCCACGCTCCAAACGGGAAATCTGAGATTTCTGAACTCCGATTTTCTCGCCAAGTTGTTCTTGGGTGAGATTCTGTGAAATTCTTGCCTGTTTAATAGCCTCACCCAATCTATAGGCGCGTACGGAGGCATCCACATCACGCTCAAACTCATCTCGCTTTGATGTTCCCTTTGGACCGAGGTCCCTATCCAGGGTTTCATCAAAGTCCACAAATTTCATGTCGCCTACTTGTATCATTTCTTTTGCCTTTTTGATTCGAAATATAACTTCCTGAATTGCTCAGCTCTAACTATCTCTTTAGATGGAGTCCTTTGGGTTTTCTTTATCATACCATGCGTGACAATGACTAATGTCTCTGACTCATTATCCCAGAATGAAAAAAGCCTATATGCCGTTCTGTTGAAAAGCGTACGAAATTCCCATATTTCAGTTCCCTCCAGTTTCTTGAAAAGTTCGACATTGCGCTCACCCTTTTGGACACGTCTGATGTTTGAACGAATCTTTTCACTCACTTTTGATGGCAGCGACCTAATGAAATTATCCGCCTCGATACTCAGTATTAGTCTAAAAACCGTTTTTTCTTCCATCATTCTCTTTTCTGCGAGCAAAAATAAATAAAGTTTCTAATATACGCAACTTTTATGGTGTTTTTTGGTCTTTATTTTGTTTTTCGTTCGCTTAATCGGATTTTTTTATATTTTTGCAAAAAAATAGTTACTCATGAAAAAGACAATTATCACACTGTGGCTGTGCATGGCATGCATGGCACTGTGGGCACAGACAGCACGAGAGGAGATACACGCTAACATCCAGCGGGCGGGCAGCAACTACCTGGCCTACCCCGCCCCTACAGCCAAGCTGAGTGCAGCGCCCAAGGGCTATGAACCCTGCTACATATCGCACTACGGGCGGCACGGATCACGCTATCTCATAGCACCCGAAGACTACGAGGCTCCATACCAGGCACTGAGCCGTGCCGACAAACGCGGCGTGCTGACACCGCTGGGACGCGACGTGCTGGCGAGGGTGAGCAAGATGCGCGATGAGTCGAACCTCAGACTGGGTGAACTGACGCCCCTTGGAGCACAACAGCACCGCGAGATAGCACACCGCATGTACGAGCGCTTCCCGCAGGTGTTTGCCGGCAGGGTGAACGTGGATGCCAAGAGCACAGTGGTGATAAGATGCATACTCTCCATGGAGAATGCCTTGCAGGAACTGAAGAGCCTGAACCCGCAAATCAACGTCACACACGATGCCTCTGAGCACGAGATGTGGTACATGAACCACAACGACCGCGAACTCACCGCCCTGCGCTGGAACATAGACACCCACACCGCCTACCGCAACCTGTGCAAGAAACATATAAACAACGACCGACTCATCAACAGCCTCTTCACAGACACCGACTACGTGAAGCGTCATATCAATTCCGACGACCTGTGCTACCGCCTGTTCACGCTGGCAGTGGGACTGCAGAGTTCGGAACTGAGCAAGAGCATCCAGCTCACCGACATCTTCACCGAAGACGAGATTTACGGCTACTGGCTCACAGAGAACGCCCGCTGGTACATCGAGTTTGCCGCCTGTCCGCTCAACGGTGCCACTCAGCCCTATTCGCAGCGTCACCTGCTGCGGCAGATGATAGCCGAGGCCGACAGCTGTCTGGCACAGGAGCGTCCGGGCGCCACCCTGCGCTTCGGCCACGAGTCGATCATCCTGCCACTGTCGTGCCTGCTCGAGATGGACGTATGCAGCATGGAAGTGGACGACCTGGACCAACTGGCTGATGCCGGCTGGTGCAACTACCGCATCTTCCCCATGGGCAGCAACATACAACTGATATTCTACCGCTCGAAGAAGGACAAGAGCGACATACTGGTGCAGGCGCTTCTGAACGAGAACGAGGTGGGACTGCCACTACAGCCCGCCGATGGCAAGGATGGCTGCTTCTACCGCTGGAGCGACTTCCGCAAGTACTACCTGGAAAAGATAGCACAGTACGAAAGACGCTGACGCATAGCTGTCTACGTTTCTCTCCCCATACGCGATGCCTTCTGGCGCATCTGCTCCTCTTTGCGGCGCCCCCGTCTGTGACGGTGGCGCTGTATTATGGTATAGGCACTGCTGGGGGTGAGGTAGAACTGGGGAGCCGGTGAGCGCAACACCTCGCGCACCAGTTGCAGTACACACCAGTCGGGATGCTCACTGCGCAAGAGTAGCACACGGCGCAGTATCTCGGCATACATCTCGCGGTGGGTGGACAGCATCTTGGGATAATCCCTGCCCTGCATGAGAGCACTCACCACACGCGCTGCACGCTCGTCGCTCACATAGAAGCGCTCAGAGGGCATACGCACTGTGTCGCTGACGATAGTGGAAACAAGGGCCTCTGGAGTGGCCTGGCATCTCTCGTAGAAGGCGCGCAACAAGTCGTCATTACGCTCCTCCTCATACTCAAAAGTAGAACGTGTCATTTTCGTAATTTTAATCCTATATCTTATTTATCGCCCGCTAAGTTACAGCTTTTTCCTGTCGTCTGCAAGGATTTTCATGTGGAAATGTTTTAGGTTTTCGCAAGTATCTGATACACAGATATTAACGTAATAACCATAGAGATGTCTTCAAATCATATCATTAATTGAAAAAAAAGTTGTACCTTTGCAGCCGAAGGCTGCGAAAGCGATAAAACAGGAGACATGTGACAAACGTTGTTCTCCTTTCGCAATATCGGTCAATATTAAAAATGACAAATTGATAATAAGA
>OMSQ01000159.1 GCA_900313805.1 uncultured Prevotella sp.
AAAGAAGACAGAAAAATCATCAGAGAAGAAAAAACAATAACGAAAAATATAAAACCAAATAGTTATGCCAGCAAAAGAATTTATCGTAGCCATTGAACTGGGTTCAACAAAGATTACCGGTATTGCAGGAAACAAAAGATCTGACGGGAGTATCAACGTACTGGCTCTCGCAGAAGAAGACTCTACACCAGGCATAAGAAAAGGCATGGTGTACAACATCGACAAGACAAGTCAGATACTGACCAATGTCGTAAAGAAACTAAAACAGCAGTTGAAATCTGAGATCTCTCAAGTCTATGTTGGCGTGGGAGGCCAGTCTATACGCAGCGTGAAAAACGAGGTTGTGAAACAACTGGCCGAAGAAGAGACCATCACCGCCGACATGATAAACGAAATCATGGACAGCAACCGCAATATGACCTACCCCGACCAGGAGATACTCGACGCCATCACACAGGAGTACAAGGTTGGTGCACAGACCCAGCTGGACCCCGTGGGTATACAGGCCAAGCGCATAGAAGGACGCTTCCTCAACATACTGCAGCGCAAGTCCTTCTACCGCAGTCTGAACAAATGCTTCGACACAGCCAACATAGCCATAGCAGAAATGTTCCTTGCACCTCTGGCAATGGCAGAGAGCGTGCTCACTGAGAATGAGCTGCGCGGCGGATGCGTACTCATCGACCTTGGCGCAGAAACCACCACGGTAATGGTTTACTTCAAGAACATACTCCGTCATCTGGTTGTAATACCCATCGGTCAGAACAATATCACGAAAGATATCGCCAGCCTGCAGATGGAGGAGAACGATGCAGAAAACGTGAAGCTGAAATACGCATCGGCTTATACCGACATCAACGACATTGACGACGACCAGAAGGTGCCTGTGACACCAGAGATGAGCATTGACAACAAAGCTCTCATCGACGTGGTAGAGGCACGTGTGCAGGAGATTGTGGAGAATGCCTGGTATCAGGTGCCCGGCGAATACAAGAACAAACTGCTGGGCGGCATGGTGCTCACTGGCGGCGGTTCTAACATGAAGAGCATAAAGCACGCCTTCCGCAACCATACACACATGGATAAGATACGTATCGCATCTACCGTGAAACAGAGCATCACTTCAAGCATTGACGAAGTGAATGAGAACAAAGGCATGATGTGCACTGCTATCGGACTGCTGGCACTTGGCGACATGAACTGCGCCGGCATGCCAGCCAACAAACGCTCTGGAGAGCTGTTTGACAACGAGGTGCAGCAAACTGCAGAGAAACCGCAGGCTACCACCACACAACCAGGCAGAGTGCTTTCCGCAGCAGAAAGGAAAGCCTTGGAAGACAAGCAGTTGATAGAAAAGCAACAGGCTATACTCGACCAGCAACGCAGGGAACTGGAAGAAATGCGTCTGCAGGCAGAAAAAGAAAAGTTGGCTGAAGAAAACAAGAAGTCAAAGAAAGGACGCTTCAGCAAATTCTTCGACAGTCTGAAAGACTTTGGAAACAAGGTGATACGTGAAGAGGAAGACTGAACTGCAGACAACCATTTGAGATAAAAGAAACAACCATCATAAACAAAGATACAACAATATGCCAAACAATAAAGACAAAGAGAAGAAACAAGATGTGCTGCCTTTCGGCGACCTCTACACTCATGAGAGTATCATCAAGGTTATCGGCGTAGGCGGCGGCGGTGGCAATGCCGTGAACCACATGTACCGCGAAGGCATCCACGATGTGAGTTTCGTGGTGGCCAACCTTGACCACCAGGCTCTGGACGACAGTCCTGTGCCCGTACATCTGCAGCTGGGCAAGGAAGGTCTGGGCGCAGGCAACAAGCCCGAAAAGGCCCGCCTTGAGGCAGAGAACAGCATAGAGGATATCCGCCGTATGCTAAACGACGGCACAAAGATGGCGTTCATCACCGCAGGCATGGGCGGTGGTACCGGAACCGGTGCTGCCCCTGTTATAGCACGCGAGTCGAAAGAACTGGGCATACTCACCGTGGGTATAGTGACCATCCCCTTCCGCTTCGAGGGCGCAAGGAAGATAGACCAGGCTCTGGACGGCGTGGAGGAGATGGCAAAACACGTGGATGCACTGCTGGTAATCAACAATGAGCGCCTGCGCGAGATTTACGGTGAGCTCTCTGTGAAAGCCGCTTTTGCCAAGGCCGACGACACCCTGAGCATAGCCGCCAAGAGTATAGCAGAGATAATAACAGTGCACGGTCAGATAAACCTCGACTTCAACGATGTGAAGACAGTACTCAAAGACGGTGGAGTTGCCATCATGAGCACTGGATACGGCGAGGGCGAAGGACGTGTGCGCAAGGCCATAGAGGATGCGCTGCACTCGCCTCTGCTCAACGACAACGACGTGTACAACTCTAAGAAAATCCTGCTCAACATCACCTTCGCCGCCGAGAATGAAGGCAACCCCGGTCTGATGATGGACGAGATGGGCGATGTGAACGACTTCATGGCTAAGTTTGGCGAAGACTTCGAGATAAAGTGGGGTCTGGCCCACGACCCAGAGATGGGCAAGCGCGTGAAAGTGACAATCCTCGCCACTGGCTTCGGCATAGAGGATGTGGACGGCATGAACGAGCACAAGAACAAGCAGAGCGATGTGCGCGACATACAGCGACTGACACAAGAGGATGAGGGCAAGCGTGACCGCCGCGAACGCTATTATGGCACCGGCAACCAGACAAAGCGCAAGCGCCGCCCGCTGATATATATCTTCCAACAGGACGACCTGGACAATGAGGACGTGATACTGGCAGTGGAAAGCACACCCACATACAAGCGCAAGAGAGAGATGCTGGAAGAGATAAACAGGATGTCGAGCAACAACAGTACAATGAACAAGAAGGAAGATGAAGAGGAGGCTGTAGCCGACAACAGCGGCAAGATATCTTTCTTTGGTGAAAATTCATAACCGACGAGACAATGGCACTGTTTGAACAAATCAGCGAAGATATAAAGACAGCCATGAAGGCGCGCGACAAGGTGCGTCTGGAAACGCTGCGCAATATCAAGAAGGTGTTTCTTGAAGCCAAGACTGCACCCGGCGCCAACGACACCCTGAGCGATGCCGATGCCCTGAAGATTATCCAGAAACTAGCCAAACAGGGACGTGAGTCGGCCAAGACCTTTGCAGACCAGAACCGTCAGGATCTGGCTGATAGCGAGCTCGCCCAGGTGACTGTGATAGAGGAATATCTGCCCAAGCAGCTGAGCGAAGAGGAGATAGAGTCGAAAGTGAAAGCCATCATCAGCGAGACTGGTGCCCAGACCATGCGCGACATGGGTCGTGTGATGGGTGCAGCACAGAAGGCTATGGCAGGACAGGCCGATGGGCGCGTCATCTCTGACATTGTGAAACGACTGCTGAGTTGACCTCGGCAAGGAAACTGTCCTGACAAGTTCAGAACAGTTCACTCAATACATCTACCGACTTCAGATGCTGGAACCCCGGCACATGAAGTCGGTAGTACTGTTCAATCACCTCTATCACCCTTCTGCGCTGCTCACGATTCATCTTGAAAAGGTGCATGTTTGAATAGTTCAAGCGCATCAGAGTACCAATCACGCGGGCCTCAGCAGGCAGTAGCACATCATGGTGCAAAGGCATCTGCAACACATAACAGCCGTCACGCAAATCGAAAAAACAGTTGTCGCGATAGTCCTCTGTGTTTGGGAAAAAACCAATGAAGCGAGTGAGCCTTATCATCATCACCAGATGGAAATTCGCCACTTGTCCTGTGGCAGCATCTATCCACTCCAGACTCTGTGAAATGTAACTATAGAGCAGAGGGTTGTCGCGTTCACCACGAGTGGCCGATTCGAGAAACTCGGAGAGGAACATCATGATAGACATCTTCACCATGTCGGTATGCACGGAGGCGTAGGACAATGCCAGCGATGCCTCACGGATAGCGACGAGCTGTTTCAATGGCTGATTGTCGAAAGTAACACTGAGCACGTTGAGTGGGGCAAACAACTGTTTGCGCAAACCACCCCTTCTCGAAGCAGAAAGACGCACCGAAGCCCCCACCCTATTACCTTGCTGAGTGAGCAAGTGCACGATGAGTCCACGATCCGAATACTTCACCGTGCGCAGTACTATGGCATTAGTGTTTACAAGCATAGAAGTATCAGCAAAAGTACGAAAAAAAGGCCTATACACGGAGTGAAACATGCAAAAAAAGAGCAAAAAATACCATTTTCACAAAAAATAGATGAAAAAATTTTGCTGATTTATCAAAAACCTCTACCTTTGCATCCGCAATTTAAGTCTACGGTCCATTCGTCTATCGGTTAGGACGAGAGATTTTCATTCTCTAAAGAGCAGTTCGACTCTGCTATGGACTACCAAAACATAAAGAAAAGATAAAGATGGCAAATCACAAATCAGCACTGAAAAGAATCCGTCAAGACAAGAAGAAGCAGCTGCACAACCGCTACTATGCCAAGACTATGCGCAATGCCGTACGTAAACTGCGCGCTATGACAAACAAGGAAGAGGCTGAAAAGCTCTATCCTGCCGTACAGAAAATGTTGGATAAGTTGGCTAAGACCGATATCATCCACAAGAACAAGGCTTCCAACCTGAAGTCGAGTCTGGCAAATCAAATCAACAAGATGGGCTAATAGGGATACCCCTGTCAGATATAGCGGCCACCATTCCAAAACAAGGAATGGTGGTTGTTGTTTTTATGCTGTTTATTGTGGGTTTTTATTTGGTTTTTACACCTGTTTTTACTATCTTTGCAGTCTAAAACAGAACATCAAAAACAATGTCCGACATCATCAATCAAGAGAACAATTATTCTGCCAGTAACATACAGGTGCTCGAAGGTTTGGAGGCTGTAAGGAAGCGTCCTGCCATGTACATAGGCGACATCAGCGAGAAGGGTTTGCACCATCTCATCAACGAGACCGTAGACAACTCCATAGACGAGGCCATGGCCGGTTACTGCTCACACATAGAAGTGACCATCAACGAAGACAATTCTGTGACAGTGCTCGACGATGGCCGCGGCATACCAGTCGACGAACATGAGAAACTCCACAAATCCGCTCTTGAGGTAGTTATGACAGTACTACATGCCGGCGGCAAGTTTGACAAGGGCTCGTACAAGGTGAGCGGAGGCCTTCACGGTGTGGGTGTGAGTTGCGTCAACGCCCTCTCCTCTCACATGCTCTCCCAGGTGTTTCGCGATGGCAAGATATACCAGCAGGAATACAAGCAGGGCAAGCCACTCTATCCCGTGAAGGTAGTAGGCGAGACAGACCGCCGTGGCACGCGTCAGCAGTTCTGGCCCGACCCCACCATCTTCACCACCACCACCTTTCAGTGGGACATCGTGGCACGCCGCATGCGCGAACTGGCATACCTCAATGCCGGTATCACCATCACGCTGACCGACCTCAGGCCCGATGAGAACGGACAGCAACGGCAAAAGACATTCCACGCCAAGGAAGGTCTGAAGGAGTTTGTGAGATACATCGACCGCCACCGTACCCACCTGTTCGAGGACGTGATATATCTGAAGACAGAGAAGCAGAACATACCCATCGAGGCTGCCATCATGTACAATACCGACTATTCGGACAACATCCACTCTTATGTGAACAACATAAACACCATCGAAGGCGGCACACACCTTCAAGGGTTCCGCATGGCACTCACCCGGACCCTGAAACGCTATGCCGACAACGACCCCGCCATAGCCAAGCAGATAGAAAAGGCGAAGATAGAGATCACCGGCGAGGACTTCCGCGAAGGCCTCACAGCAGTCATCTCCATCAAGGTGGCAGAACCGCAGTTTGAGGGACAGACGAAGACGAAACTGGGCAACAGCGAAGTGACGGGTGCTGTGCAGCAGGCTGTGGGCGAGGCTCTTACCATCTATTTGGAGGAGCATCCACGCGAGGCCAAGCAGATATGCGACAAAGTGGTGCTGGCCGCCACGGCACGCATAGCAGCACGCAAGGCCCGTGAGAGTGTGCAGCGCAAGAATGTGATGTCAGGAGGCGGACTGCCTGGCAAGCTGGCCGACTGCTCCAACAAAGACCCAAAGGAGTGTGAGATATTCCTGGTGGAGGGCGACTCCGCTGGCGGCAGCGCCAAACAAGGTCGCGACCGTCACACACAGGCCATACTGCCCTTGCGCGGCAAGATACTAAACGTGGAAAAAGTGCAGTGGCACCGTGTTTTCGAAGCCGAATCTGTGATGAACATCATCCAGAGCATCGGCGTGCGCTTCGGCGTGGACGGCGAAGGCGACAAAGAGGCCAACATAGACAAACTGCGCTATGACAAGATTATTATTATGACCGATGCCGATGTAGACGGTTCTCACATTGACACGCTTATCATGACTCTCTTCTATCGTTTCATGCCTCGCGTGATACAGGAGGGCCATCTGTACATAGCCACTCCGCCCCTCTATCTGTGCACATACAAGAACAAGGTCAAGGAGTATTGCTACGATGAGCGTCAGCGCCAGGCCTTCCTCGACAAGTATGGCAACGGCGTGGAGGACGGCAAGAACGGCATACACGTTCAGCGGTACAAAGGTCTGGGTGAGATGAACCCCACACAGTTGTGGGAGACCACCATGGACCCGAAGACACGCCTGCTGAAACAAGTGACAATAGAGAATGCAGCTGAAGCCGATGAAATCTTCTCCATGCTGATGGGCGATGATGTGGAACCGCGCAGAGAGTTCATAGAGCGCAATGCAGTATACGCCAACATCGATGCCTGACACCTCATACCATACACGCCTATGAAGAGACGTATGACATTCATCTTATGGTGCTGCTCCTTTATGTGCAGCACCATAAGTATTTTTGGACAGGACGTAAAAGCCCTTGTCAGGGAATACGATGACAGCAGCGGCGAAGAGCGCCGCGAAGTGGCCAACGTCCTGATGAAATTCTTCCTCTCCCAGGAATATACCGACACACTAGTGCAATGGCCACCGGCCAAGGAAAGCACCATGGACCTAGTAGTCTACAGCCATGCTGCGAACTGGTATCTGGACAATTCCATGTATGGTTATGCCGAGACATACGGCAAGAAAGCCATAGATGCGTACAATGCCGATGTGGACGACAACGACTATGCCAATGCCCTCTATGCCGTGAGTCAGGCCCTTCAACGCAAGGGTGACCTCTACAACGCCTTGGTGTATCAGAAGAAGTGCTTCGAGCTGGATGAGAAATCTGGCAATAAGCCAAATGTCAGTTCCTCACTCAACACCATGGCATCTCTCTATCTCATGGCCCGCCAGCCACATGAGGCTCTGGAATATGCCCTTCGTTCAATAGCCATAGAGAGAGAGCTGGGCCGTGAGGAACAACTGGCCATACGCCTGGGCATGGCCTCGGAGATATACCTGGCCCTGAACGACCCGGCACATGCACTCTCCACGGCACATGAGGCCTACGAGCTGGACAAGCATGGTGAACGCGACAGCAAGGCGGCAATACGCCTGTCGCAGATGGCCGCAGCACTAATAGCCTTGCACCGCTATCAAGAGGCGGAAAGCACCATAAGCCGTGCTCTGCCCATACTGGAAGCAGTAAACAACACAAACAGCGTATCTATATGCTACAACCAACTAGGGCAACTGGCAATTGATCGCGGTGACACTGCTGCAGCAGCCACACACTACGAGAAGGCAAGGGTGCTGGCAATAAGCACCGGCAACAAGAATGTGGATCGCACAGCCAGCTACGGACTGTTTCAAGCCTATCGCGACACAGACCCGGCAAAGGCACTCAAACACCTGGAACACTACTCCACACTCTGCGACTCCATGTACAAACAAGAAACAGCCGCACTGCTTGGTCAGTTCCACTCACAATACCAAAACAGCCAGTTGACCAAGAAGAACGACCTGCTGAGTCAGAAAAACAGCAACCAGCATCAACTGATAATATGGTCTGTCATAGCCATATTGCTGCTTCTGGGGCTACTCATCACCCTCTACTGCCTGTTGCACATACGCACAAAAGCCACACGCATGATGCGGCACATAGAAAAATTACGACTGAACTTCTATACCAAGATGACACACGAACTGCGCACTCCACTGACGGTGGCTATGGGAGAGAGCGAGAATATCTATCTAGGTCGCGTGACAGAAGACGAGGAGATACGCCATTCGGCACTAATCATCAACCGCAATGCCCGTCACATGCAAACCATCACCAACCAACTGCTCGACATCACAAAAATACGTACAGCAACCACCAAACCCCTTTGGCGACATGGTAACATAAGGGTCTTTACAGCCATAATGGTAGAAAGTTTTCACCTTTGGGCCCGCCAGCGAAACATATCACTCGAATACCATCACAGCGGCACCACCGAAGTCATTGACTTCCCCGCCGACTACTATCAAAAGATAGTGTACAACCTACTGTCCAACTCTCTGAAATACACACA
>OMSQ01000069.1 GCA_900313805.1 uncultured Prevotella sp.
GTTTTTCTTCAGCGTGCGAGTGGCCTCAGCCAGTTCGTGCATGCCCTTGTCGTGTGCCATTCGTCCGATGAACACGAAGGCGAAGTCATCGGGTGTCAGTCCCAGTTTCTCCCTTACCTGTTCTCGTGTGCCGTGCTTGCTGACAGTGGCCTCACGAGAGAAGTACTGCGTATCAATACCGTTGATGTTGCCATGGTGCACCACTTCGAGGGGTTTGCGTGTGATATGGTCTTTCTGCAGAATCCGTTTCACCCCCTCGCCTTCAGGTATCACCTTGCTGGCGAAGAAGCATGTGATTCGTTCCATGTTTTTCAGTATGAAGCGTCCCATGCCCGATGCTCCCTGATACCTGAGGCCGGTGACCAGGTAGACGCGCGACTTCACCCCTGCCATCCTTGCAGCAATCATGGAGAGCAGCGAGCCCTTTGGTGTGTTGGCGTGCACCACGTCCGGCCGTTCTTGGCGGAAGATGCGGCGCAGCTGCCACAGGCATTTCCAGTCGGCACCGAGCGCTATCTCGCGGTGCATGGGCACCTCTATCACCCTGATGCCCTCACGCTCAGCCACCTGTTGCAACTGTCCGGTGTCGGCAGAGAGTCCCACCACTTCGAAGTGCTGGTTGAGGAAGGCCAACTGCCCCTTTAATAGTCCACCCAAACTGATGTCGTGGGTACACACTCTGATTATCTTCATCTTTTTAGTCTTATCGTCCATGCTATCCTTCGTTCTTTTCGTTTACTAGAGGGTGATTATTTCTGCGAATCTGCTCCACAAACTCATCCAGTTTTCTCATCTCTTTGGGGATACGTATGTTTTGTGGACAGTGAGGCTCACACTGTCCGCAGCCTATACAGTGAGCAGCCTGCCGGAGTCGTGGCACGCTGCGGTTGAGACCTATCAGGTATTCGCGTCTCAGTCGCGTGTATTCTGGGTCTTGCATGTCTGTGGGCAATGAGCCCTCGTTCATACATTTGTTGTAGTGTACAAAGAGGCCAGGTATGTCCACCCCATACGGGCAAGGCATGCAGTATTTGCAGTCGTTGCAAGGTATGTTCTCCACCCCCACGAGTTTTCGGGCCATCGTCTCCAGCCATTCCTGCTCCTTCTGTGTGAGCGGTTTGAGCGGACAGTAACTCAGCAGGTTGTCCTTCAGGTGTTCCATATATGTCATGCCGCTGAGCACGGTGAGCACCCCATCGGGAGTACCGGCATAGCGGAATGCCCACGATGCCACGCTGGCTTCGGGGTCGGCAGTTTTCAACTCTTTCACCAGGTGCTGTGGCAGTTTTGCCAATCGTCCACCCAACAGTGGTTCCATAATCACGGCAGGAATATTGCGTTTCTGCAGTTCCCCATACAGGTATCTGGCGTCCGTATTGCGGTCGTTTATCTCATCGGCATTGTCCCAGTCCAGATAGTTGAGTTCTATCTGCACGAAGTCCCACTGATACTTGTCGTGCTGTGAGAGCAGGTAGTCATATACCTTTATATCGCCGTGGTATGAGAAGCCCAGGTTTCGTATCTTTCCCCGTTTCCTCTCCTCCACAAGGAAATCGAGCATGCCGTTGTTTATGTATCGTCCTTCGAGTGCCTCCATGCCTCCCATGCCTATGCCATGCAGCAGGTAGTAGTCAATATAGTCTACTTGCAGTTCCTTGAACGACTCGTGATACATCTTCATCGACTCCTCCCTGCTCCAAGTGCTCTCGTTGAAGTTAGACAGTTTGGTGGCCACCAGGTATTTATCACGCGGATGGCGGTGAAGCGCTATGCCCGTGCTGTGTTCCGACATACCCTGACAGTATGCCGGGGATGTGTCGAAATAGTTCACTCCATGCTCGATGGCATAGTCAACCAGGCGGTTCACCTGTTCCTGGTCTATCTCTTCCTGCGACTCTCGTGCCGATGCCCCGCCGTCCTTTGTGGGCAGGCGCATCATGCCATATCCCAGCAGCGACACCTGTTTCCCTGTATGCGGGTCGGTGCGGTATGTCATCTTGCCGGTTGCGGGTTCCACCTGTTTAGTATAGTCATCGCCGGACAGCGTCTCTTCTTTCTTACCACAGGCCGTCACAGCGGCCATGGTGGTCAGTCCTCCCCACCCCATCAGGTGGAGGAACTGTCTACGACTGATCTTTTTCTTTCCCATCACAATCAGTTTTTATTGTTTATACCTCCTTGTGCACCTCGTGTCCTACCACATAGATGGCGGGGAAGGGTCTGGAGGGACAGTGAAATTCACAGGAGCCACA
>OMSQ01000046.1 GCA_900313805.1 uncultured Prevotella sp.
ATGTGATTTTGAGGTGAAATGCATGTTTTTGTCTGAGCCATTAGTGAAAGATGCGGTATATGCTGTTCGCTGCTCTCATGTACCATTTCAGCATGCGTCTTTTCGTGTAGTGCATCTTAAGACTCTCTTCTGTCACTCTCTTCCTCACTGCCATTGCCGCTAGGTTACCGTTGAGTATGTCTCTTGTGTCTTCATCGTCAGTGTCCAGACAGTCAGCGTTCTCCCTCGCCCATGCCACTGTTTTGCTACTGCATACGTCTGCTGCCAGTTTCTGCCAGTCGTCGTCCTTGTCCTCCTTCTGGTAGTGTATCCTGAAGAGCACTGCCTGTTGCAGCCATGTGGAGAAAAATCTGAACAGAGCCTGCTTGTAGGTTATATCATAGTGCAGCAGGTGTTCAAAGCGTACGTTGGTAAACCTGATGAGGTCGGGCACCAGTCTGGCTATGTACCTAGATGTCATGCCTCCGTACCGGTAGAAGTAAACAATGTCGTTGGTTATCCACACACTATTCACATGCTGCGACAGTATCAGGCTGAACATGTTGTCCTCATAGAATGTCATTCCCTTGCCTGGATAGTCTTCCCATCTGTCGTTCACTGCTGCTACGCACTCATGCTTGTAGAGTTTGGTGCTCAGTAGTATGGTGTATAAGTCTTGCTTTTCATTTCGTGTCCCCAGTGTCAGTTTGCGAAACTCCTCTCCGGTGAGTCGCCTTCCTGCATGAGGGTAGGGTATTACTCCTTCGCGCAGCAGTGGCCAACTGTCGTACACTCTTTGGAAGTTGCCCGCCACCAAGTCCACGCCGCTTTGCATTGCTATGTCGTACAGAGTCTGCAGGGCATGGGGCGGCATCCAGTCATCGCTGTCGAGGAAGCATATATAGTGTCCGCGAGCGTGGGTGAAACCCTCTCTGCGTGCAGCCACTACACCGCCGTTTGGCAGGTCTATAACAGTGACGCGGGAATCGGCGGCAGCCAGTTTCCGACATATAGCCGGAGTCCTGTCCGTGGAACCGTCGTTGACGAGTATCACCTCCAGGTCGGCGAGAGTCTGTCGCAGCACGCTCTTCACGCACTGTCGCAGATGTTGCTGCTGGTTGTAAATGGGTATTATTATGCTGATGGCTGGTCTTGACACGTGTTTCATCTCTAAGATGATTTGTTCAACTTAGTAAAGGAAGTGCAAATATAATGATAAAACCGTTTTTATCATCTTTTTTTTTCGATTATTATGGAAAATAGTTATAATGGCCATGACCTTTGAATAAGTTAGGCTGCACCTCAAAACAAAATGTGCGAGCACATTTTGTTTTGTCTTCGGTTTGCACTACCTTTGGATAAGGTAGGCTGCGTTTCGGAAAAATCCAAATAAATTTGGTTTTTCTCTCAACTTGCACTACCTTTGCAAAAAATAATCTTTCACAGCACATGATACGATACGCTAGATACATCATTACAGCATGCATGCTATCGCTCGTCACCCTGTTGGCGGCGCAGACAGTCAAGATACAGACTCAGCATAAAGTAAAGAAAAGTGAGACACGCTATGGCATTGCCAAACAGTATGGCATCACCATCGATCAGCTCGAGGCAGCCAACCCCGAGATGCGCATGCCAGGGTATGAACTGAAGAAAGGCGACTATATCAACATACCGGTGAGGGCGGATGCTCCCGCTGAGGCTAATACGCCTGCTGCGACCAGCACACAAGCTGCTCCCACCACCACACCGCTTACTACCGCACAGGCCAAGAAAGTGAAGGTTGGCGTGATGCTACCACTGCATGACAAGGACGGCGACGGCCGCCGCATGGTTGAGTATTACCGTGGACTGCTTCTGGCCTGCGACCGTGTGTCGAAGGACGGCATCACTGTCGACATGCATGCGTGGAATGTGGAGAAAGGGGCAGACGTGAACAAGACCCTGCAAGAGCCTGATGCTGCCAACTGCGACATCATCATCGGCCCGCTGTACAGCGAACAGGTGAAACCCATAGCCGAATTCTGTCATGCTCACGGCATACGTCAGGTGATACCCTTCTCTATTGACGGGCAGCCCACAACTCTCTACGACTGCGTGTGGCAGGTATATCAGTCGAATGCCGAGATAGATGCCGTGGCTGCCAACCGCTTCCTTGAGCGATTCGCTACTTACCACCCTGTCATCATCGACTGTGGAGACCCGAATTCTACCAAGGCTCCCTTTACCGCAGCCTTGCGTAGCGAACTGGATAAGAAGGGGGTGCGCTATTCACTCACCTCGCTCAATTCCTCAGACAATGATTTCGCCAAGGCCTTCGACCTCTCCCGACCGAATATCGTGGTGCTCAATACAGAACACTCGCCAAAACTCAATGATACCTTTGCCAAACTGAACATACTCACCATGGCAAACAAGAATCTCAATGTCTCTATATTGGGATACACAGAGTGGCTCATGTACACCAAGGTGTATCAGGATTTGTTCTTCAAGTATGACGCCTATATACCTACTTACTTCTTCTATAACGAGACATCGCGTGATACGAAATGGGTGGAGAACAACTACCGCCAGCGTTTCAACCTGGAGATGGATGCCAACGGCCTGCCTCGCTACGCTCTTTCGGGCTTCGACCACGGCTGTTTCTTCATAGGCGGAGTGGCGCAGTTTGGATCACGCTTCACTGGCGCACGCGGACAGATGGCGTACAAGTCGGTACAGACACCCATGCACTTCAGCCGGCAGGGCAAAGGAATGAGAAACAAAAATTTCATGTTCGTGCACTACCTCCCCGCCCGAACCATTGAGTCAATTAGTTACTGATGAAGCACCTGGTCTACTGCACTGCTTGCAGGATGCTGCGCTCCCTCGTCATGCTGCTGCTCCTCGTCGTCGCCACGGCGACACAGGCACAGGTGGGCGAGCACCGTAACGATTTCTCGCTGGGCTTCAATGGAGGCGTGACATTCAATAGCATCGGTTTCCAACCCACTGTGTCGCAGGGCATGCACAAGGGATTCAGCGGCGGACTCTCCATGCGTTATGTGTGCGAGAAATACTTCAAGACCATCTGTTCGGTGATGGCTGAGGTCAACTACACTCAATTGGGCTGGGAGGAGGATATCCTGAATCCACAGGAACAGCCTGTCATCAATCCCGTCACGGGACAGGCTGAGGAATATAAGCGTACCATCAGTTACGTGCAACTGCCCATCATGGCGCATCTGGCCTGGGGACGTGAACGTAGCGGTGTGCAGTTCTTCGTGCAGGCTGGACCGCAGTTTGGCTTGTATCTCTCCGAGAGCACCACCACCAATTTCACATACGAAACGCGCAATGTCACAGACCGGTCAAACAAGGTGAGTGAGCAGTACCTCATGTCAGTGGAGAACAAGTTCGACTATGGCATAGCAGCCGGTCTGGGAATGGAATACTCCATACCCAGCGTGGGGCACTTCTTGCTCGAAGGCCGTTATTATTACGGACTGGGCAATATATACGACAATACCAAGAGGGATTACTTTGGAAAGTCTAATCATCAGACTATACACGTGAAACTCACCTATCTCTTCGATATAACAAAAACCAAAATATAAATACTATGTTTAAAAACCATCCTAAAGGACTGCTTCAGGCAGCCTTGAGCAATATGGGCGAACGCTTCGGATATTATATCATGAACGCGGTGCTCGTGCTCTTCCTCTGTTCCAAGTTCGGCCTGCCCGATGAGACGAGCGGTGTCATCTATTCCTTCTTCTATGCCGGCATATACATCCTCAGTCTGGTGGGTGGTATCATTGCCGACCGCACGCAAAACTACAAGGGTACCATAATGACCGGTCTGATTGTCATGGCCACGGGTTATGTGGTGCTGGCTGTCCCCATACTTGCCACTGCCGACAATCAGTGGTGGCTCCTGCCGCTCACCTGTCTGGCCCTCTTCCTCATTGCTTTTGGCAACGGTCTCTTCAAGGGCAATCTGCAGGCTATCGTTGGTCAGATGTACGACAACCATGAGGCCGAAGCGGCAAAGAAGGGCGAAGAGGCACTGCGAATAGCCAAAGGGCAGCGCGACTCCGGCTTCCAGATATTCTACGTGTTTATAAACATAGGTGGACTGATAGCCCCCTTCGTGGCTCCCTTGCTCAGGAAATGGTGGTTGGGTACTAACAACCTGCTCTACGACGCCAAATTGCCGTCTCTCTGCCACGAGTATCTCGACAAAGGAGCAAATATGTCGGCTGAGTCGATGAGCAACCTCACCGAACTGGTTGACAAGGTGAATATGTCAGGCGGTCCCGTGAGCGACCTCTCCGCCTTCTGTACCAATTATCTGGATGTGTTCAATACGGGCATACACTATTCGTTCATAGCCTCGGTGCTTGCAATGCTCATCTCACTCGCTATCTTTGTTGCATCTAAGAAGATATTCCCCAATCCGGGTAAGAAAGAGGCTGCAGCCGTGGCCGACTACACTCCCGAGGAGCGTCAGACCATGGCAAAGGAGATTAAGCAGCGTATGTTCGCGCTCTTCGCCGTGCTGGGCATAGCAGTGTTCTTCTGGCTCTCATTTCACCAGAACGGCATGTCGCTGTCTTACTTCGCTCGCGACTTCGTGGTGACCGACAGCATAGCACCGGAAATATGGCAGGCTGTCAACCCATTCTTCGTTATCGTGCTCACACCGATAATAATGTGGATCTTCGGCTCACTCACTCGTGCCGGACGTGAAATCTCTACACCACGCAAGATAGCATACGGCATGGGTATAGCTGGACTGGCCTACCTCTTCCTCGCCATCTTCTCATACGCCAATGGATATCCGTCGGCAGAGGAGTTCAAGTTGTTATCGGCAGATACGGCAGCAGGCATGAAGGCAGGCCCCTGGGTGCTTATCGTCATCTATTTCTTCCTCACCGTGGCAGAGTTGTTCATCTCTCCACTCGGACTGTCGTTCGTGTCAAAGGTGGCTCCTAAGAGCATGCAGGGACTGTGCCAAGGCCTGTGGCTCGGTGCCACTGCTGTGGGTAACCTCATGCTGTGGGTGGGACCGCTCATGTACAACAAATGGCCTATCTGGCAGTGTTGGGCAGTCTTCCTCATTGTGTGCCTCATATCCATGGGAGTGATGTTTGGCATGGTGAAATGGCTGGAAAGAGTGACAAAATAGAAAAAATGCTATTTTGGTAATTCTTTTAATTGCCTGATTATCAGCTAAAATGGTTTTTCCCTATAATGGAATAGGATTTTTCTCCTCCATTGTAGGGAATTTTTCTTTGCACTTTACATTTTTTGTATTATCTTTGCAACAGAGAAATTAAAAAATGACATATTAATAACCTAAAACAATTTACCATTATGAAAAAGTTCATGTTTGCTCTCATCGCAATGATGATGATGACATTTACAGCAAGTGCATCAGTTCTGGACGATGCTTTAAATCCTCCTCGCTTTCGTCACAACCACTCGCTCCGCTATCAGCGCTTCATGCCCCGCACCTGTCCTGAGTGCGCGCGTATCTATCGCATGCGCCACCACCGTCCAGGAGGTCCTGCCTTCCGTCATCGTGGTCCCCGTCCCCGCTACGACTACAACAGACCCCCGCGTCACTATCGTCACGGCTACTATGGAGGCCCCCGTCACCACCGTCCCGGCTATTATGGAGGCCCCCGTCGCGATTATCGCTATTAATATAAATCACAGCTAAAACTTTATAACCACATACATACACGCGATACTTTATCACTCTCAAATATCAGGCCCCCCGCTACAGTGGCGAGGGGCCTTTTTCCTATGGTGGAGAAATCTCCCTGACTCTCCGGAAAATTCCAGAAGATCCGGATTCTCCGGAAAACCATAGTTATACTTAATAATAATCAATTAAAACTAATATAGAAGTTATAGCATGTTAAAAACCGCTTTAAAATTAACTTAAAAATGTTAAGCGTTTAAGATATTTGCTATCTTTGCAACTAAAGAATGACACATCACTGAGATATGAAGAAAAAGAATATCTGGACAATAGCCGTAATCATGGGCTTCTCATTTCTGGCCCTGCTCTTCCTGCAATTGAAGTACATCGAAGAGATGGCCCGCATGAAGAAGGAGCAGTTTGATGAGTCGGTGAACCGTGCTCTCTACCGTGCCTCTCGCAACCTCGAGCTCAACGAGACCCTGCGGTATCTGGAGAAGGACATAAATGCAGCCAACCGTCGGTCGCTTGCATCCGACTCTGCTGCTCTGGCACAGCAGATGGGTGACAGCAGTTCCTCCCACAGTTACGTGGCCGACAGCAGTTACCCCTCGTTTGCTGCAAAGACCTCCCGCCTGAAACCTTCCGCCATGCCAAAGGCCATGATACTCTTCAGCGACAAGAACACCCTGTCGCAGGCCAGCGAATCAATGAAGCAGGTGGTGCGAAACCGCTATGTGTATCAGAAAGCTCTGCTTGACCAGGTGGTGATGAACATACTCTACAGTGCATCGGAAAAACCGTTGAAAGAGAGGATAAACTTCAAACTCCTTGACCAGGACCTCAAGGCAGAACTCATCAACAACGGCATAAGCATACCTTATCACTTCACCGTGTCGTCGGTAGACGGCAGAGAAGTGTACCGCTGTCCCGACTATAATGATGACGGTGAGGAGAACAGTTATGAACAGGTGCTTTTCCGCAACGACCCCGCAAATAAGATGGGAGTGGTGCGCATACACTTCCCCGACATGAATAGTTACATTTATTCCAGCGTGAAGTTCCTCATACCCTCTATCGTCTTCACACTGGTGCTGCTTATCACTTTCATTTTCACTATAGCAGTGATTTTCAGGCAGAAACGACTAACTGAGATAAAGAACGACTTCATAAACAATATGACCCACGAACTGAAGACGCCTATTTCCAGCATATCGTTGGCGGCACAGATGCTCAACGACCCCGCACTCAGCAAGAGTCCGTCGATGCTCAAGCATGTGGGCACGGTCATTACCGATGAGTCAAAGCGCCTGCGCTTCCTTGTTGAGAGGGTGCTGCAGATGTCTATGTTCGACAAACAGGATGTTACATTCAAGCGCAAGGAGCTGGATATCAATGAGATGATAGAGAATACAGCCCGGGCATTTGAATTGCGAGTGGAACACACCGGAGGAAAGATAGAGGTTGATATTGAGGCCATTGACTCTGCAATATACGTAGATGAGGTGCACTTCACAAACATGATAAACAACCTCATGGATAACGCCATTAAATACCGCAAGCCGGATAAACCGCTCAATATATTGTTACGAACATGGAACGATGACGAACGCCTTTATTTCTCAATACAGGACGACGGCATAGGTATAAAAAAGGAAAACCAGAAGAAGATTTTTGAAAAATTCTATCGCGTGCATACCGGTAATGTGCACGATGTGAAAGGCTTCGGACTGGGACTCACGTACGTGAAGAAGGTGGTAGACCTGCACGAAGGTGAGATAAGGGTGGATGGCGACTACGGAAAGGGAACTCGGTTCACTGTTTCACTGCCCGTCATAAAGGAAGACTGATATTGTCACAATATTGAAATAAACACAAACAAATCAAATACAAGAAAACTATGGAAGAGAAATTGAAAATCTTGCTTTGCGAGGATGATGAGAACCTCGGAATGTTGCTGCGTGAATATCTGCAGGCAAAGGAGTATGATGTGGAACTGTGTCCCGACGGTGAGGCCGGCTACCGTGCCTTCCTAAAGACGAAGTTCGACCTCTGTGTGCTCGATGTGATGATGCCCAAGAAGGATGGCTTTACTCTCGCCGGCGACATACGTGCCGCCAGTCCTGATGTGCCCATTATCTTCCTTACAGCCAAACAATTGAAGGAAGACATACTCGAAGGTTTCAAACTCGGTGCCGACGACTATATTACCAAACCCTTCTCCATGGAGGAGCTGGTGATGCGTATTGAAGCCATACTGCGCCGTGTGAAGGGAAAGAAAAACAAGGAGAGCAGTCTGTACAAGATTGGCGAATTCACCTTCGATACACAGAAGCAGATGCTTACTATCGGTGACAAGCAGACAAAACTCACTACCAAGGAGAACGAACTGCTGGCTTTGCTTTGTAGTCATGCCAACGAGATACTGCAGCGTGACTTCGCACTGAAGACCATCTGGATAGACGATAACTATTTCAACGCGCGCTCCATGGACGTGTATATCACAAAACTGCGTAAACACCTGAAGGAAGACCCGCAGATTGAAATCATCAACATACACGGTAAGGGATATAAACTGATAGCACCCGACGTGGAATAGGAACCATCAACTCATGCTGCCCCTGTCACGACTGTGATGGGGGCAGCATCCGTGTCAGTATCTGCTGCTGCGCTTCTCACCCCAAACATACCCTCCGGCTCCCAGGAGTATGAAGGCCATGACGGTCAGTAGAAACACGTTGCTGTCTGTCCAACCCGCAAAAAAACCAATGGCCAAAAGCCATGCCGCGACGCATGTCACAGTCAACGACCACATTCTTAAATTCCTTATACTCATAAAAATGCTTCTTTTCGCGGCGAAATTACAAAAAATATTTTGCCGACTGAAAAAAATATGCTAATTTTGCACCGCATTTTGCGAAATTGGCTCCTTCGGGGGCTGTATGGAACTGATGCACAGTGTAAACTATTATTTTTTAATCTTTTAAAGTAGTATGAATCAATACGAAACCGTTTTCATTTTAACTCCCGTTTTGTCTGATGAACAGATGAAGGAAGCGGTCGCTAAATTCAAGA
>OMSQ01000100.1 GCA_900313805.1 uncultured Prevotella sp.
CGCTTTGGACAGAAAGACGAGAAACGCTTCACCGTGACTCGCGATGACATCATCACCCACAGTGTGAGTGCTGTATTCATGCTCGACGAGACCACAGGCTACATAAAGGTAAAGAGTTTCGGTGATAACACATACAACGAAATGCTGGTGGCTCTCACCCGTCTGTCACAGGAAGGTATGGAGCGAGTGGTGATAGACCTTCGCGACAACGCCGGAGGCTACATGATAAGTGCCATCAACATGGTGGATGAATTTCTGCCCAGAGGCTGCAAGATAGTGTATACCGAAGGTCGCAAGTCAAAACGCGAGGACTTCGTGAGCACTGGTCGTGGAGGTTATCAGAAACTGCCGCTTGTGGTACTCATAAACGAGGGCAGTGCCTCGGCAGCCGAGATATTCGCAGGTGCCATACAGGACAACGACCGCGGCACTGTGATTGGCAGGCGCAGTTTCGGCAAGGGACTGGTACAGAAGCAGATAGACTTCCATGACGGCAGTATGATACGTCTCACCATTGCGCGTTATTATACCCCCTCCGGCCGTTGCATACAGAAGCCATACACCTCTGGCAAGGACCGCACATACGAAGAGGACCTGATGCAGAGATACCAGCGTGGTGAATTCTTCAGCGAAGACAGCATACACCAGAGCGGTCCAGCCTATCACACTGCCATGGGTCGCACGGTGTACGGAGGTGGCGGCATCATGCCCGACATTTTCGTGCCCGAGGACACCACAGGCATCACTTCCTATTACAAGGAGGCTGCGATGAGCGGACTTCTCATGCAGTTTGCTTTCGAATATACCGATGCTAACAGGAATAAGCTCTCTTCACAAAAGAGCGTGAATGCACTGCTCTCGTATCTGAAGAGTCAGAACCTGGTAGAACAGTTTGCCACCTACGCTGACAAGCATGGACTGCAGCGGCGCAATCTTATGATACACAAGTCGCATACGCTGTTAGAGCGTTTCCTCTACGGCCGTATCATATACAACATTCTCGATGAGCAGGCGCTGCACGAGTATGTGAGCACAGATGACCCTGTGATAAAGCAAGCCTTAAAGGTACTACAGGACGGCGATGCCACTCCAAAGTTAAAGAAAGAAGAAAAGGGAACTAAATGATACGCACGTCGGCTATGACCATGGCACCTACTGCCTCGTTGAGCCGACGTGTCAGTTGACTGCGCATCATCTGCAAGTCGGCCTTCAGCGCCGGGTTGGTGATGCGCACTATCAATGTTTGGTTATCAATGAACTTCGCTGCCGTATAGCGAGCCACCACAGAGCCCGTCACGGTCTCCCACGCTTCTACCACGCGGTGCTGTTGCAACGGTGTCTCAAGTCCATGTCTGCGCATCAACTGTTGCAGCACGGTGTCCAGGTTTTGTACGTCGCGTTTAAACATGTCGTTCCTCCGCCAAAGTTATCTCCCCATCCTCCACGGCAAACAGGCAATAGTCGAACTCACCCTGCCGTAGTATGCTGTCCAGATGGTCACGGTTAGTGTCGGTGATGAATATCTGTCCGAAGTTGTCGGTAGCCACCAGACTGACAATGCGTTCCACCCTACGTGCGTCCAACTTGTCGAAGATATCATCGAGCAGGAGAATGGGTATTCTGTTTAACTTATTGTGCAGCAGCGCATACTGTGCCAGTTTCAGTGCTATCACGAAACTCTTATTCTGTCCCTGGCTACCCTCTCTTCGCATGGGGTATCCGTCGAGAGTGAACTCCAGATCGTCGCGATGAATGCCATGTAGCGAATAGCCCACCGCGCGGTCGCGTGTGCGGTCGCGTCTTATCACATCTAGCAGCGGACCACGCTGACAGTGTGATGAATAGGCCAGTCCCACCTGTTCGCTGCCGGCGGTAATCTGGCTGTGCATCTGCTGAAACAGCGGCACCAGAGAGTCCACCAGTTGATTACGACAGGCATACACCTTCTCACCCTCACGAGCCATCTCCTCCTCCCATATATCCAGAAGCATGGGGTCGGGCTCCTCATCCTGGCGCAAGAGAGCGTTTCGCTGCGTGAGCGCCTTATTATAGGCATTGAGCGAGTCTATATACGTGCGGTCATACTGTGCTATCACCTGATCCATCAGCCTGCGGCGGTCTTCCGACACGCCCTCTATCAGCATGGTGTCAGAAGGCGACACAAGGATTACGGGTATCAGGCCAATATGCTGAGAGAGTCGTTGATATTCCTTCTTGTTGCGCTTCACATGTTTCTTCTGTCCACGTTTCATCCCACAGTAGATATGCTCCTCGACGTCGCTGTTGGCATAATGCCCCTCGAGGACGAAGAAGTCGGCACCGTGGTTCATCACCTGTGAATCAACAGGATTGTTGGCGCTTCTACAGAAAGACAGGTAGTACACGGCATCCAGGAAATTTGTCTTTCCCTCGCCGTTGTGCCCCACCAGACAGTTGAGTTTTGCAGAGAGCGACAACTGAGCCGCCCGTATATTTTTGTAGTTAACTACAGAGATATTTTTCAGTATCATGCTGCAAAGTTAACGCAAACCGAAGACAATACAAAATGTTTCCAGGAGATTATAGGAAATCCTAGGAAATATAGAAATGCCTGGTATCTCCGGTTTTTTTTAAAAAAAGGTCAGAATAATTTCACGATATGGGAAAATATGCGTAATTTTGCCACGCTCTAAATGTGCGTATGCCGTAAGGAGCAGAAAAGACCATAGAAAAAGAGTAAAAACAAACATAAAAAATGGCAAAGAAAAACGAAAAAATCAAGGCTCAGGCAGAAGCCGAAGAGATGGTGAGCAAATCAGAGGCCATCTTCAAGAAGTACAAGAAACAAATATTCGGTTGTCTGATAGCCGTGCTCGTAGTGATATGCGGCGTGATGCTGTATAAGCAGATGATAGTGAAGCCCCGTGTGGAGAAGGCCAACAATGCCATAGCCAAGGCACAGAACCTCTTCAACGAGCAGCAGTGGGAGAAAGCCCTGAAGGGTGACAGCACTGGAGTGCAGGGTTTCATCGCCATAGCCGAAGAATACAGCAGCACCGATGCCGGCAACCTGGCTAACCTCTATGCTGGTCTGTGCTATGCCAAACTGGAGAAATGGCAGGAGTCCGTGAATTACCTGGAGAAGTTTGAGACAAGCGACGACGTGATGATATCTCCGCTGTCAATGATGGCTGCCGGTGATGCATACGCCAATGTCAACAACCTGGATCAGGCAGTGGCCTCTTTCCGCAAGGCTGCCGAGATGGCCGACAAGGCTGCCGCAGGCGGTATAAACAACAGCGTGTCGCCCAACGCCCTGCTCAAAGCCGGTATTATCCTGCTCAAGCAGAACAAGAAAGAAGAGGCTTTGACTGTATTCCAGGAAATAAAGGACAAGTACATGCAGAGCCCTGTTCGCGGTGAGATAGACAAGTACATACAACTGGCTTCCAACTAATGGCAACAGCACTGCACAACCTCTCCGACTACGACTTCAAGAGCATACCCGATGCCAGCAATATGTGTTTCGGCATAGTGGTGTCGGAATGGAACTCAGAGGTGACGGGAGCCTTGCTCAAAGGTGCCGTGGCCACACTTGAGAAACATGGCGCACTGCCAGAGAACATTCACGTGAAGACCGTGCCGGGCAGTTTTGAACTCATCTATGGTGCGCACCAGATGACGCTCAACGGGAACTTCGATGCAATCATCATCCTGGGCAGCGTGATACGTGGCGAGACACCGCATTTCGACTATATCTGTCAGGGAGTGACCTACGGCATAGCACGTCTCAATGCCAAGAGCGAGATACCTGTGATATACGGTCTGCTCACCACCGACAACCTGCAACAAGCTTTGGACCGTAGTGGTGGCAAGTTAGGAAACAAGGGCGACGAATGTGCCATCGATGCAATAAAGATGTCAAAATTCTGACAACAGGCCCGTTTATTTATAAACTTTTTCACACCTTACAACCTTTCGGGCGGCCCCAAGTGCCGCCCGAACTCTTACTAACCCGAGACAATGAGAAAGATAGAGAAGACAACACTGATAGTGACAATGGCTGCACTTACTCTGGCAGGCTGCAGCAAGAAGAAACAAGTCAAGACCATCATGGTGCCCAAGCAGGAGGTACAACATGTGTCGGACACCATCATACGCCTGGAAGGTCTGACCTACGACAAGCCTGTGACCTGGGGGCAGTCCACATACAACATCCACATCGTACGTCAGTCTGACGACTCTCTCGCAGTGGTACGCGATGAGATAGGCAACCGCTACTACGACAATCGCATCAGCATAAAGGTGACCCGCGAAGACGGCAGCACCTTCTTCGACCGCACGTTCACCAAGAAGAGTTTTGCCAACTGTCTGCCAGAAAGTTATGAGCAGTCAGCACTCATGGGACTGGTGTTCGACCGCTCTGACGACGACAATCTCTACTTTGCCGGCAGCGTGGGCTCACCCGACCAGGAGAGCGACGACTATGTGCCGGTGCTTGTGGTGGTCAACCGCAAGGGAGAGATGAAGATACAACGTGACACTGAACTTGACGTGCACAATGCTGCTGCCGACACCACAACCATTGACAATAGTTACCGCACCAAATTCAAGGAAGAAGAAAAGGACAACGACATATAACAAGGCGTCATGACATTGAGCATCATCGTAGCAAACACCGACAAGGAGCATCATGGGCTGGACACTACGGTGCGCAGCATAGTGATGCAGGGTTGCGACGACGTGCAGATAGTAGGCGTAGGCAGCATAGACGGATTCGACTGGGAGGAGGCGCTGAGTGGCAGCAGTCTGCTGGCACTGCTCACTCTGGTTAGACGAGAGAGCGACGACAATGCCGTGCTGCGTGATGCCGCCCTGCGTCACTGCCAGGGACACTATGTATGGATGCTCACAGCCGGAGATTCTCTGGCACCGTACACACTGCCTGTGATTATGGCACGCCTAGGGGCACATCCCGACTACGACATGATGGAATGTCCGGTATCATGGACCGACAAGAGTGGCGCAGAGTGTACCATGACCTTCGGTTCGGCGGAATACAATGACATCACGGGATACTGGACTGGCAGTCAGGCGTTTGACCATCCGTGGCTCTGCAACAAGATCTTCCGCCGCTCCCTATTAGCCTCGATACCGGTGAAAGTTGATGCCGACGACTATGAACTGAGCACACTCTTGGAAACCCTTGACCGCTGCCACGTATTTGCCACCACAGAGGAAGGGGGTATATGGCACCCGGGGGCAGACATACAGATAGAGCAGATGGACGACAGGCAGCTGCACTACCGTCTGAGGCACTACACCTCGCTCATAGAACAGTGGCAACTGACAGAGACGCCCACAGCCTTCTATGCACACACACTGCGACATCAACTGGAATGGTGCCTGCGCACACGCCACCAGCCACAGTTGCAGGCACCACGACAACTGCGCCGCTCAGACATCCGACAGGCCAGCACCGACCGTGCTCACCGCCGACTGCTAACACAACTGCATCACCTTGGCATGAACAATCTATGCCGTTACTACCGCATACAACACCGATGGAAAAAGAAACACCGCTCATAAGTTTTATCATCACCACTTACAACCTGCCCGCCGCCCTGATAGAGGAGTGTGTGAACAGCGTAATGGCCATTCCGCTCACTGCCGGAGAGCGTGAGGTAATAGTGATAGACGATGGTTCAGACCCTCCCGCATTGGAGGTGCTGAGCGATCATCGTGACGACATGATATATGTACGCCAGCCAAATGGAGGACTGAGCAGCGCACGTAACCGCGGTTTGGACATGGCCAGAGGCACGTACATACAGTTTGTGGATGGCGACGACCACCTGTGGCCTGAGCAGTATGGCCAATGTGTGGACATCGTGCGACG
>OMSQ01000137.1 GCA_900313805.1 uncultured Prevotella sp.
ATGCCCCGCAGCAAAGCGGGACACGCTTCTTGTACTACTTCTCTGTCTCTTATGTAAATCCTTCAAAGAACTCTTTCCTTTACGCCTACAAGCCAGATTTTTGGCCGAAAGCGGATGCAAAGGTATTGCAAAAAAAATATCCGTGCAAATTTTCAGCCGATAAAAATCGCAAAAAAATGCACAGAAAAGAGATTATTGATTTATGTCAATAGTAAAAGATGCAAAGAGTGACGAAATGAAACATATTAACCCGCGGTTTACTGAGAGATGACCTCTGCGCTGACGATTCGCACAGGTTCAGTGGGTCGGTCATTCTCGTCGGTTGGAGTCCAGTCAATGTCCCTTACCACCTGAATGCCTTCCGTCACCTCACCAAAGACCGTATATGCCCCGTCGAGATGAGGTGAGCCCCCTATCCTTTTATATATATCCCTCACCTCGTCGGTGAGAGTTATAGCCTGTTCGCCCATAGATCGGTTGATAGAGAGTTGCTGTTTGTCGAGCATTTCATCATTGAACCGTTTGCCATATACGATATAGAACTGCGTGGGCGAAGACATACGCTGCGGGTTGGCACCGTCGCCCTCTCGTGCAGCACATAGCGCTCCCCGCTTATGCATAAACATAGGGTAATGTATTTCTGCTGGTATTTTCTGAAGCAGGGATTTGTCGAGAGACGGTGTCTCAACGAGCGAGTCGCGTGTGGCGGCATCTCCCGTCTGAATCATGAACCCATAGATAATGCGGTGGAAGAGCAGTCCGTTGTAGAACCCCTCCTTGACCAGAGCCAGGAAGCGGTCACGGTGTAATGGAGTCTCATTATACAGTTGCACGGTGACATTGCCCTTAGTAGTATGCAGCACCACCTGTGGTCTGGTGTTGTCGCCGTCCTGAGCCCTGACGAGAGAGGAGCACGTCAGGGCCAGGCAGGCGAGAATTATTTTAATATGCGTCATCATTTTTAATCTGCTCATGATCGATCATCTTCTTGTCGATAGCCCTCCAGGCGTAGAAGATATAAGCCAGCACGAATGGGATAAGCAGGCTGACGTATGCCATAGTGCGCAGAGTGAACTCCGAGCTGCACGAATTAGCTATAGTGAGCGAGCTTTGGAGGTCAGCATTAGAAGGATAGTAAGCCGTATTGTTCCATCCAGCCATGAGCATGAGTACGAGCACCACGATGACCGTTGCGATGCCCGCTGGCCATATACCTTTGATGTATGATTTGCTAGTGATCGTCTTTATCACGGCGTAGAGCAGCATGACCACCCCAATGAGTAGCAGCAGTAGCAGATACCACTGTGAGAGCAGATTGTCGAGATATTTATGAGGTTGTATGAAAATGGTGCCCTGTTCATCGTATGCATAGCCGTCTTTGAGCAGAGTTCTGACAAGGAAAGCGAGGAAGAGGAGCAGGAAAGGAATCACGGCTCCAATGAGGCGTACAGAAGCCCTACTGCGTATATTCTCGTCGTTCACATTATTAATAATATAGAGTGTGCCGAGCACCCTTGCCAGGAAGAACACCGCCAGTCCGAAAATCAGGTTCCACGGGTCGAGCAGCGCGTCGAGTCCGTGCGAGGCATTAGCCCACCGGCTGATGACGGGTTGCATGCTGTCGGTGAGGTTCATTTTATCTATCAAGAAATTCGAGCCGTCGAAGAATGTGGCCACGGCACCACCGAGCAGCAGCGGTCCGAGAATGCCATTGATAATGAGGAACCACTGGAAAGTATTGGCACCGAGGATATTGCCCATTTTGTTCTGGAACTCATAGCTCACAGCTTGCAGCACGAACGAGAAGAGGATAATCATCCAGAGCCAGTATGCACCTCCGAAGCTTGTGCTATAGAAGAGCGGGAAAGAAGCGAAGAAAGCCCCTCCGAAAGTGACCAGAGTAGTGAAAGTAAATTCCCATTTCCTACCAGTGGAATTTATGAGCAGTCGTCGTTCGTCAGCCGTTCTGCCAAGGCTGCGTATCATAGAGTTGGCTCCCTGTACAAACATGAGGAACACGAGTAGTGCAGCGAGAAGCGACACCAGGAACCACCAATAATGTTGCAAGAAATCGTATGTCATGATGATAGAATTTTATAGATTATTTAATCTCGGAATGTTCCGGTCCCTTTTTGATTTGTCGGCAGAGGATTCTTATTTCCACAGCTAGCATAGTAGTGAAGAGCGCGAGGAAGATGAAGAATGTGAGCATGACACTGCCCGAGTTGAGGTCGCTGACAGCCACCCATGTTGGCATCATATCCTGTATGGTCCATGGTTGTCGTCCAAACTCAGCGACGAGCCATCCGGCCTCGCTTGCGACGTAAACAAGAGGCAGCAGTAGCAGAGCCAGTTTATGAATCCATTTCATCTTGGCAATATCCTTTCGATAAACGAAGAAGAGCACCACTGCAAAGAAGAGGATGAAGAAGGATCCCAGTCCCACCATTATGCGGAAGGCCCAGAATGTGATGGGCACAGAAGGCACTATCTCGTCGGCATTTTTGATATATCCGTATCCGAAGTACTTCATATTGTCTTTGATAGTCTTGCTGTAGCCATCGAGTAGAGCCTGTTGCTGTTCAGAGATTTCTCCCTTAGCATCATTTTTCAGTTTTCTGTATGCAGCCAGAGCAGTAATGGCCTCCTGTCCGAGTTTGATTTTCTCTTCGAGCGACGGTTCCACCTGTCCTTCTGGGTTAGTATATCCGCCTTTAATGATATCGTTGATACCGGGCACGAACCCGTGGAAGTCGTGTGTGGCGAGGAACGAGAGCATATTTGGCACAGCAATGCGCAGAGGCGGCTCCTCCTCGTTTGTATAGTCAGGTTGTTTGAAGGGGTTGACAGCAGCCACGATAGACAGTCCCTGGTCGTTACCACCATTGTAAAGAGCCTCCATGGCAGCCAGTTTCATAGGTTGTTTCTGAGCCACCTGATATGCAGAGTGGTCACCAGTGAGGAAGGCCAGTAGCGAGGCGGCCAGTCCGACTGCAGCACCCACCTTGATACTTGCCACAGCCAGTTTATGTTCACGTTTCTTGAGCAGGTACCATCCTGCCACAGCCACGCAGAACACGGCTCCCACCACCCATGCAGAGGTGACGGTATGCAGGAACTTATTGACTGCCATTGGCGAGAGCGCCACGTCGAGGAAGGATGTCATCTCGTTGCGCATAGTGTCGGGATTGAACTCACATCCCACGGGATACTGCATCCATGAGTTTGCCACCAGAATCCACCATGCAGAGATAGTAGCTCCCAGTCCTGTGAGCCATGTCGCTGCCAGGTGGAAGCCAGCCGACACCTTTTTCCATCCGAAGAACATGACCGCCACGAAAGTAGACTCCATAAAGAAGGCCACGATACCTTCTATTGCCAGAGGTGCTCCGAAGATATCACCCACGAACCAGGAGTAATTGCTCCAGTTGGTACCGAACTCAAACTCCAGTATGATACCAGTAGCGACACCCATGGCGAAGTTGACCCCGAAGAGTTTCTGCCAGAAGCGAGCTGCATCTTTCCAGAAAGCGTCTTTTGTGCGATAGTAGCATGTCTCCATGATACCCATGATGACAGCCAGTCCGAGTGTTAGTGGCACGAAAAGCCAGTGATAAATGGCCGTGAGAGCGAATTGCGCCCTTGACCAATCGATGGTGCCTGCATCGATGTCTAACATCAAGTGGTTAAGCATAGCATTTATAGTTTTTAGTTATTTCTATTCATCTGTTGCCACACGTACTGAGGTTCCTGCCCGTCTTCAGCATTTTCACTGATATGGTTAGGGAAGAAGAAGAGTTTCAGCACCAAGAAGATGATGAACAGTTTGATAAGGATGATAGCCCACAGGGTGCGCCCGACGGTCATATTCTTGAATCCATCGTAGTAAAGATAGAAGGCTCGTTTCCAGAATCCCTGCTTTTTCATGTTCAAAACCTTTCATGGTATCACGCATTTGCAAAATTAGCACAAGAATTTGACATTTGCAAAATAATGTGAAAAAAATGTGCATCCAAGAGAGTCAGGAATGACTGGATTATTTGTTTTTTCTCAATCTTCTGAAAAGACCAGATGTGATAAAAAATACAGCCATCCTATTATTTTTTAATTAAATGCAGTATCTTTGCAGGCAAATTACGACAAAGATGAGAAGATTATTGACAACCAGCATGCTATTGACAGTGGTGATGAGTATGAGCGGTCAGCGAGTACTCTCCTTGGACGACTGTCGCCAGTTGGCTTTAGCCAACAACAAGCAGATGACCATAACAGAGGTGAAACAGCAGAAGGCAGAGGACACCCGCAAGGCTGCCCGCACCAAGTTTCTACCCAGTGTGGATGCTGTAGCCGGTTACGAATGGACCAGCAGAGAGATGTCTATACTGAGCGACGAGCAGAAAGACGCGCTCAGTCATCTGGGTACCAACGCCTCTGGTCGCATCACCACGACAGTAAACGATGTTTTGACCAAATTGGTTCAAGACGGAGTGTTGTCGCCTCAGGCTGCCGCAGCCATAGGCGAGCGTGCTGGCAACATAGGTGCCGCCATTCAGCAGTTGGGCGATGGTTTTGGCGATAAGATACGTGATGCTTTCCATACCGACACCCGTCAGATATGGGCAGGTGCCGTGACTGTGAAGCAGCCCCTTTACATGGGCGGAGCTATTACCGCAGCTAACCGTCTGGCTGATTTGAATGTGGAGTTGTTGTCGAGTCAGGGTGAGTTGAGCAGGCAGAACACCCTTTACAGTGTTGACGAGGCCTACTGGCTTGTTGTCACCCTTCGTCAGAAGCAGCGTCTGGCCGACAATTACACTGGCCTTGTGAAGCAGTTGAGCGACGATGTCCACAAGATGATAAAAGAGGGCGTGGCCACCCGTTCAGACGGTTTGAAGGTTGACGTTAGTGTGAATGAAGCCGAGATGAAGCAGTTGCAGGCCAACGATGGTGTGACCCTCTCCAAGATGCTTCTGTGCCAGTTGTGTGGTCTGCCCTTGGACAGTGACATCACCCTGAGAGACGAGCAGCGTGAAGACGTGATGTATGCGGGTTCTGGCAGCGAGTTGTCCGACAGCGTGAACTACTCAGCCCGTCCCGAGCTTCACATGTTGCACACCGCCATTGAGATGAGCGAAGCCAACGAAGCCCTGGTGAAGGCAGCCTACCGTCCCCAGGTTGCCCTGACCGCAGGCTACTTGATAAGCAACCCCAGCACATACAGCGGTTTTGAGCGCAAGTTCAAGGGCATGTTCAACGTTGGAGTCATGGCTCGCATCCCCATTTGGAGTTGGCGAGAGGGTCATTACAAGGCCAATGCCGCGAAGGCCGCTACCACCATAGCCCAGTTAGAGTATGACGAGGTGAACGAGAAGATGGAACTTCAGACCGCCCAGTCACGTTTCAAGCTGAGAGAGGCTCGCAAGAAGTACGAGATGTCGATGAAGAACATCCAGAGTGCCGAGGAGAACCTGCGCTGTGCCACATTAGGATTTCGTGAAGGAGTGATGACCACCACCGACGTGATGGCGGCACAGACAGCGTGGGAGATGGCTCAGAGCGAGAAGATAGATGCCGAGGCCGACCTGCGCATGTCTGAAATCAACCTACGCAAGTCATTGGGAGTATTAAGATAAAGACGAAAGCCATGACAGAAGTAAAACCATATCACAACATACTGCTTATAGGTCTGTTTGCGCTGATAGTGACAGCCATAGTAGCCTTGATAGCCTACCTCACCATAGGTCGCAACGACGAGGTGATACAGGGTCAGGTGGAAGTGAGTGAATATCGTGTATCGAGCAAGATACCCGGCAGGATACAGGAGATTCGTGTTCGTGAAGGCGACCATGTGCAGCGTGGTGACACCGTGGCCATCATTGACGCCCCCGACATGAATGCCAAGAAGGCCCAGGCACTGGGTGCTGAGCAGGGCGCCCAGGCTTTGAGCGACATGGCCCAGGCCGGTGCCCGCAGCGAGCAGATACAGGGAGCCAAGGAGATGTGGGAAAAGTCCAAGGTGGGTCTGGACATAGCTCAGAAGACCTACGAGCGTGTGCAGCACCTTTACGATGAGGGTGTGGTGAGTGCCCAGAAGCGCGATGAGGCCGAGGCCCAGTATCAGGCAGCCCAGAAGGCCGTAGCAGCTGCTAAGAGTCAGTATGACATGGCTGTGAATGGTGCCCGTGCCGAGGAGCGTCGTGCTGCAGCAGCCCAGGTGAACCAGGCTCGCGGTGCCATGCAGGAAGTGAACTCATACTTACGCGAGACCTACCAGATAGCCACTGCCGATGGCGAGGTGACCAGCATCTATCCGAAGGTGGGTGAGTTGGTTGGTGCCGGCAGTCCCATAGCCACTGTGTCGATGATGGACGACATGTGGGGCACCTTCAACGTGCGTGAGGACATGCTCAACGGTCTGAAGAACGGTCAGGAGTTTACCGCCTGGGTGCCTGCCCTGGAGCGTGACATACGCATGAAAGTGTACAACATCAAGGACAAGGGCTCGTTTGCCAGTTGGCAGACCACGAGCGGCACAGGCGGCTATGACCAGAAAACCTTTGAGGTGAAGGCCCGCCCGGTGGAAAAAGCAGACGGTCTGCATCCCGGCATGTCGCTAGTGATACGCGGAGGCATACATCCCGAAAAATAGTTTAGTATGTCTGTCCACAGAATAGCATGTACGGCAATGGCACTTATGGCTGCCATTGCCGTACATTGTCAGTATTTCAGCAGCATGCGCATAGACCGTCACGACTATGCCGACACCATTCCCATCGAGATACGCAGGGGTCGAATCCTTGTGCCAGTAGAAGTAGAAGGCAAGACATACAAGTTTGTGTTTGACACGGGTTGCAGCAGCGGCCTGCTCTTCACCCGCGATGCAATATCCACCAAGAGCAAGTTCGGTCTGCTGTTGATAAGCGATGCCGCCGGTCACACCCGTCTTGCCCGTCGCCACCGCATCCCCCGCATGCGCATAGGCAGTCTCACCATCACCAACTATCCAGTGACCGTCACCCCTGCGAGCAGCGTGATGAATCTGGAATACGACTGTGTGGAGAATGTGGGATGCATAGGTATGGACATAGTGAGCAAGGGGCGTGCAGTGAAAATCGATGCCGAGCGCAAGCATTTGATACTGACCGACCGTTGCGACCACTTCGCTGG
>OMSQ01000135.1 GCA_900313805.1 uncultured Prevotella sp.
TGTGATATCTCGTGCCACCTTTCTGAGCACCGGTTGTCCGTAAGTATAAATAGGTAGTATCATTATTTTCTTTGTTGTAAGAAGTCTTGCAGGATGATTGTGGCACTGATTTCGTCGACCAGCGCTTTATTCTGCCGTGCCTTTTTCTTCAGTCCTCCGTCTATCATGGCCTGGTGTGCCAGAACCGAAGTGAACCGTTCATCATAAGTAGTGATGGGAATGAGCGGGAACTTTTTTTCAAACGAGCCAATGAACTGTTGCACACGTGCATAGTTTTCCGACGGAGTGCCATCGTTTTGTCTCGGTTCCCCTACCACGACAAGTTCCACCTGTTCCTTATCGAAATACTGTTGCAGCCAGTTGAGGAGTTGTGAAGTAGAAACAGTCGCCAATCCACCTGGTATGATTTTCAGTGGATCGGTGACTGCTAAACCTGTACGTTTTTTTCCGTAGTCAATTGCTAATATGCGTGCCACTTATTTGCCTTGATAGAGCAGCCATGCATCAGCATAAGTGTTGCGCAGTTGGTTGCGGCTTGAAACTGCGCTTGCCTTGTCGCTGAAAGTAGAGGCCACCACACGGTACATACCTCTAGCTGAGTTGTAAGCGAGCTGTGCATCGAGTCCTTGGTTTCTGAGTCTCTCTACGAGTCCTTCAGCATTAGCTTTCACTGAGAAGGAGCCTACTACGACGGAGAAGTTTTTGAGACCGGAACCATTGACCACAGTGAGGTTTTCAGTGCGCACGGGCACATTGTCATTATTGTCGGTAACACGAGTATCAGTGACAGGCTGGTCGGTGAGCGGAGTAACTACAGGAATATCGTTGTAGTCATTGTTTTGATTAGAGGTATTGGTAGTAGAAGTGTTATTACCCTGTGCGAGAGCAGCGTCGTATGCTTTGCGGTAAGCGCTCTCACTACCTTTACAACTAGACAAGGCTACGAGCCCGCAGAGGGCCACTCCAGCCACCATAAGATTTTTCATTTTCATAAAAGAGTATTTAGAAAAATTAGACATAATTTCGAATTTTGTGCGAAGTTACGCAAAATAGATTAAACACGGCATAAAAATGAAGATAAAGTTTGTTAAATGGTTTTAAACGTAACAATTTAACAAAAAATCACCATTTTCATTTGCATCGTTTGCAATTAAATGTGTATATTTGCAATTCGAGAGACTACTTTATTATTAACTATAAAACTATGACATCAATGAAAGCATTAGGTTACATTGGCGCTTGCCTCGGCGGTGCTATTGCCGGCGCAGCACTGGGATTGCTGCTGGCTCCTGAAAAGGGTGCAGACACCCGCAACAAGATTTCAGACGCAGTGACAGACTTCTGCCGCAAGCACAATCTGAAGTTGAGCCGTAAGGATGTGGAGGACTTGGTAGACGATATCAAGGACGCTGCTGACGAAGATTAAGAGCATTATTGCAATTGGTATCCGTATATGTTGTCGAGTGACAAGAATATAGAGACCATCGCCCAATTGGCCGAAGCGGTGAAGCGTTACGTTCGCCTTCAGTCTGAGTACGTGAAGCTGGACGTCATCGACAAGGTTGTTCGCCTTGTCACCGCTGCGGCTTTGGCATTTGTCACCTTATTGATAATCCTTTTCATTTTAGTGTTTCTCTCCATGGCATTGGTTAATGCCCTTACCCCATGTCTGGGTAGTGTGGCAGCATGCAGTGTGGTGGCTGGTGTTTACCTGTTGGTTCTGATATTAGTATTGCTGAACCGTCGGCGCTGGATAGAGAAGCCATTAGTACGTTTTTTAGCCAATCTTTTGCTCAACGACGTCAATGACAAATAAATACCATTCACTAGAGGAGATACGTCTGCGCAAAGCCGAGTTGCGTTCTCAGTTGCAGAAGGAGCGTGGCACGATAAGCGGCATGGCTCACGGCCTGTTTCAGAAGGAGGAGGAAGATGCCATGCCCACCCGCCGGTTCATGGGTTTTGTATCTCGCAGTGCCAGCATAGTGGATGGTGCCATATTGGCTTGGAAGTTGTACCGCCGTTTCCGCCCCGACCAGAAGAAGTTGAAGTCTAAGAAACGTCGTCGTTTCCGTCTGTTTTAAATTCAGAACTGTATGATTTGGTTGTCGTAGGCCATTCTGACGTCTTGCGGCAGCATTTTCTGCACCTGTTCATGCAGTCCCATGTCGTGGCTGGCGTGGACCAGGAAAGTTTGTTTAGCCCCAATGCGTCGTGCCAGTTGTATGGCATCGTCAACCAGTTGATGAGAGTAGTGCCCGCCGTGAAATCTCAAGGCGTTTGCGACGAGAATTTCCGCCCCTTCCGCATACTTCAGTTCCTCATCGTCGATAGTTTTCATGTCGGTGATATATGCCAGCGGTCCGATGCGGAAAGCCGTGATGGGCATACTGCCGTGGTTCACCCAGAATGGCACCACAGAGATATCGCCAATAGTAAGCGGCACATGGTGCTTCAGGGTGTGTAGTTGCAGTTTCGGTATGCCCGGGTAGGAATTGGGAGTAAAGCAGTAAGGCATGTTATGCGTGAGCGCCTCGGCAGTGGGTTTGTCGGCATAGATATCGATATCGAGCAGTTTAGGATATTCAGCCGAGCAGAACGGTCTCAGGTCATCGATTCCTCCCACGTGGTCGTAGTGTATATGCGAAATGAGCACCGCATCGATTTTTCGGAACGGCACCCTGAGCATTTGCTGTCGGAAGTCAGGTCCGCAGTCGATGATGATGCGTGTAGATGCAGTCTCTACCATAGCAGACGTGCGCAACCTGTTGTCGTGAGGGTCTTTGCTGGTGCAAACCTCGCACTGGCAGCCAACAGCCGGCACCCCGCCCGAGGTGCCCGTACCAAGGAACGTGAGAGTCATGGTGCTAAATGATATTTACCTCTGGTTTGATATCGATATTGAATTTCTCTTTAACAGCCCGTTGCACCTCATGGCAGAGAGTAATTATCTCCTGTCCTGTTGCGCCGCCGTTATTGACCAGTACCAGCGCCTGTTTTGGGTGCACCCCTGCCCTACCCAGCGAGCGCCCCTTCCATCCGCATTGTTCTATCATCCATCCGGCGGGAATTTTTATGTGAGCCTCGTCAACCATATAGAAAGGCATGTCGGGGTATTGTCTGCGAATATTCTCGAATACAGAGCGGTCTACTATCGGGTTCATGAAGAAACTGCCGGCATTTCCTGTGACTTTCGGGTCGGGCAGTTTCGACTGTCTTATCTCTATCACCGCCTGCCTGAGAGCAGCCGGTGTGACATCCGTCACATGTTTATCCTCGAGATACTTTCTGATATTGCCATAGTCGAGCCTTGGTTCGAACGATGATGAGAAGCGGAAAGAGACATGTGTGATGATAAATCGGTCTTTCCATTCGTCCTTGAATCTGCTGTAACGATAAGCATAGTGGCAATCATCGGGTGAGATGTGCACCAGTCGTCCTGATTGTCTCTCCACCGCCTCGATATCAGCGATGAGTTCGCTCACCTCGGCACCATACGCCCCGATATTCTGCACGGCAGCCGCCCCCACGTCGCCAGGAATGAGCGAGAGGTTTTCCGCCCCATACAGGTTGTGTGTGACGGCATATACCACCACGTCGTCCCATGCCTCACCAGCCCCACATCTGAGCATCACTTCATTCTGCTCGATACCTCTGATATCACATCTTGCCACAGTGCCCTTAACATCTTTCGAGAGCAGGAGGTTACTACCCTGCCCTATCACCAGCACGGGTTGCGCGTCGTTGTCGGGCTTGGCGAACCACTCCGCTACCTCATCGGCCGACTGCCATTGAACAAACCGTGAGCAATGTGCATGCAGTCCGAACGTATTGTTGTTTATGAGGTCATAGTCAAGAGAGACGATCATAGGTCTGAGATAAGAATTAGTTTGACAGTTGGGTGAGTTTCCATTCGCCCCCTTTCATTTGGAATGTCATTTCCGTTTCCAGTCCGTTGGCGATGCCGCGAATGATGAACAGTTTCTTGTTAGACTGTTTATACTCCTGTCCGTAGAGTATATTGTAAATCATGTGTTGCGGCATGACAGGCGGTTTGAAGTCCGTCCACTGTTCTGGATAGAATTCTCCGTCGATATACGAGAAGTCGTCGTCGGGGTCAGGGAGTGAAGTCTTGACCGGTTGTGCGAGGCTTGCCACCTGGAAGAGCGAGTCGCGTGAGAAGCGTTCGTAGAAATCGAGGAAAGAGGCGTTAGCATTCTGATACATGGCACCTCTCCTTATGTTCGTGAGAGTCCAGAGTCCGTTTTTTCTTTCGAAGACAAACTGCTCCACATTTTTCTCGTCGAGGTTGATTTTTTCCACCACTGCATGTGAGATGTGCGTGTCCTTCATCAGTTCCATCTGTTTCTCATTGTCGAAGATGAGCGTATAGTATCCCTGTGGCATGAAGAACTGCTGCATGTGCCATTGCTTCTCTTCTATGAAGGAAGAGTCATTATCTGCGATGACTGGCAGCGGGAAAGCCACCCTCTCGTGCTGCAATTTGTTATTGGCAGCAAAGTTGAAGAGGAAGTCATCGAAGAGTTCATCTGCAGCCTTTGGCATAGGAGTGGCAGCAATGATAGACGACAGCGTATCGAGCACCACGGTGTCAGAATCGAGTGGTGCCACCGTGTCCACCGTATCCACCGTATCACTATCAGCGATGCTATCGGTGGCAGGTGTTTTTTTCTCAGAGCATCCAGATTGCATGATTGTTATCAGCAAGAGGAATGCGAAGAAGAGAGGTAATTTTCTCATACCAAATTATTTACGGTCATCTACAGTGAGGTAACAGATGGCATTTACAGATTTTCCGCGAAGTTTCTGCCGTACTGTCGGCAGTCTTCGAGAGCAGTATCATCCGGCACCCACAGTTTTGCTATGCCTTCGTTCACCAGTTCGAAGCCAGCTTCAGTGAGCAGGACGTTTATCTGCTTGACCGCATCTCCGCTCCATCCGTACGAGCCGAAAGCAGCAGCCTTCTTTTTCTTGAACTTCAGGCCCTTCATCATCTCGAGCAGTCCAGCAATGGCGAAGGAGTGTCCGTAGTTGATAGTAGGCGAACCCACGAGCACCGCTTTAGAGCGGAATATTTCCGTGAGCACATCATTCTTGTCATCCTTTGCGATATTGAATATCTTGACAGTGGTGTCGGGTGCAGCCTGCTGTATGCCATCAGCGATAGCCTCGGCCATGAGTCGTGTGCTCTGCCACATAGTGTCGTAGACCAGAGTGACCTGATTTTCCTGATATGCGTTGGCCCAGGTGAGGTATTGGTTGACGATTTGCATGGGGTTTTCTTTCCATATCACGCCGTGGCTGGGACATATCATGCAAATAGGCAGGTTCATGTCGAGTATGAGTTTCACCTTCTTGGTGATCATGGGACTGTAGAGGTTGAGTATATTCGTGTAATATTTCTCAGCCTCATACATGAGTTCGGTTTCGTTCACCTTGTCGTTGAAGAGCGATTCGGATGCGAAGTGCTGTCCGAAGGCGTCGTTTGAGAACACTATGCCACCGTCTCCGTCGAAGTAAGAGAGCATGGAGTCGGGCCAGTGCAGCATGGTCATTTCCACGAAGGTGAGAGAGTGTTTTCCGAGCGAGAGTTTGTCTCCCGTCTTCACATTAACGAAGTTCCAATCCTGGTGATAGTGTCCTCGTATGATGGCCTCCCCTTTCTTTGTGCAATAAATCGGAGTATTGGGTATTTCCCTCATGAGTTCAGGCAGAGCACCACTATGGTCTATCTCATTGTGGTTCATAATGATATAGTCGATGCTCTTGAGGTCGATTTCCTGTTTCAGTCTAGATACGAATTCCTTGTCGTATGGTTTCCACACAGTATCGATGAGAGCCACCTTTTCATCCCGAATGAGGTATGAATTGTAGCTGCTGCCTCGATGAGTGGAGTATTCGTCGCCATGAAAGCGTGTCAGTTCCCAGTCGACTTTGCCGACCCAGCTGACCATCTGAGAGATTTGTTTTGCCATTAGTTTAAGATGCAATAGTATTTGGTAATAATTATTTGATATCGGAATAGTCAGTCATTCGCAGTAGTTCAGCGATGCTGAGGTTCGGGTGTTGCTGAACATATTTTTCCACCTTTCGCACATAGTCGGATATGAAGAAGTTGCGGTCCATCGCCTTGTTAGCCACCCACTGTATTTTGCCTATGTGCGTATCGCGCTCAGTCTGCGAGCGTGAGGCGAAGTTGGGCAGGGGGAATTTGCTGAGCAGGAAGAAACTGATGCAGTCGGGCAGTATATGTTCGCGTGTCATGCTGTTTCGCTGTTCCTCCCCATAGTATTTAGCGTATGTGGGATAGTCTTTTCCCAGGTACTTGTCGAGAGATATGCCTACTGATGATTCACCGATTATGACGCTTTGGTCGAGCGCACTGATTTGCGTATAGACCATAGGAATTTTGAGGTCGGGCAGCCAGGACTTAAGTTTTTTAAATGCCGCAGAGAACTGTTTATTGAGGTCGTCTACGTTAGCATATTGCGATTCTGCTTCGCTGATGATGTTTTGCAGGATGGAGTCCTGGTAGAATGTGAGGAAGCGTGAGTAGATATCCGGGTCGCTCACCGAACCTAGTTTCAGCACATCCTCAATGAGTGTGCGTGTCTCCACGGGGAAGTCGGTGCTCATCTGCTGTAGTGCGGAGAAGTCGCCCGTAGTGAGATACAGGCTTTGAGTGCGGTCGTATCTCTGTATCTCCACCATGTCCATGCTATTGACCTCATCGCCTGTTTTTGTACTGAAATCACAGGCGACGACACACAGGCAAGCCACTATAGATATGATGAATTGCAGTATGCGCATGACGGTAATGGGATAATTTTTGCAAATTTACTAAAAAGTATTTAAAGGAGCAACTTATTTGCTAAAAAAAATTAAAATGGGCGTGTAATGATGGGCTGGTTTTAATGTTTATTAGCAGAGGGGTATTTATTATGGCATACGACGAAGAGGCTGCTGAAAAAGTCCAGCAGCCTCTTTGTGATATGATTGTATGATTTCGTATCTTATTTGAAGAAATCCTTCACAGCCTCATTAGGCACCATCTGCTCATCGAAGATGTAGGCACCAGTTTTGGGGCTTTTCACCATCTTGATAACCTTGGTATATGCGCGACCGTCCTTCGAGCCTTCGTGGAGGGTAGCAACCGTTTTCTTTGCCATGTGTCAGATAAATTATTTGATTTCTTTGTGCACCGTCATCTTTTTGAGAATCGGGTTGTACTTTTTCAGTTCTATTCTCTCGGGAGTGTTTTTGCGGTTTTTAGTCGTCACATAACGGCTTGTACCGGGCAGTCCACTGTTTTTCATCTCAGTGCACTCCAGTATCACCTGCACTCTATTTCCTTTAGCCTTCTTTGATGCCATGGTATTTAATCTCCTATAACTTTAATGTCTTTCCAGTCAATGAATCCCTTGGCCACAGCCTGCTTGAGAGCTGCGTCGAGACCTACTTTATTGATAAGGCGCAGTCCTGCGGCACTTATTTTGAGGCTTATCCAGCACTCCTCTTCCACGTAGTAGAATTTTTTGGTGAACAGGTTCACATCAAAACTACGTTTTGTGCGATGCTTTGAGTGGGAAACATTGTTGCCTATCATGGCTTTTTTCCCAGTGATCTGACAAACTTTCGACATTGCTATCTATTCTTTTTTGTTTTCGATTTTTGATAACTATTCCAAACAGGGTGCAAAATTACAATAATTATTTCATCCTACCAAATTTTTCCAAAAACATTTTTTGTTTCTTGTGAAAAATGGGGGAAAGTAGAGGATTTATGGACTATCACATATGATTAAACAACACTTGAGTTGTTTGACATCCATTGACATTCCTAATTCGGTGACAGAAATAGGAGATGGAGCATTCCAAGACTGCTACAGTTTAGCAACTATCGACATTCCGAATTCAGTAACTAA
>OMSQ01000104.1 GCA_900313805.1 uncultured Prevotella sp.
AGCGGTATCTTTGCATTTGTGCTTTATGATGAAGAGCGTGATGAATTCTTGATAGCCCGCGACCCAATAGGCGTGATACCCTTGTACATAGGCTATGACAGTGACGGCACGGTATATGTAGCCTCAGAGTTGAAAGCCTTGGAGGGTCAGTGTGAGAGATACGAGCCGTTTCTGCCTGGCCATTACTACTGGAGCAGAGAGCCAGGCATGAAGCGTTACTACAAGCGCGACTGGTTTGACTATGCTGCTGTGCAGGACAATCCGTCGTCAGTAGAACTGATTCGCGAGGCATTAGAAAGTGCCGTGAAGCGTCAGCTGATGTCTGACGTGCCATACGGAGTGTTGCTCAGCGGTGGACTTGACTCCTCTGTTATTTCTGCCATAGCAGAGAAATACAGTGAGATGCGCATAGAAGATGATTCAAAGACGAAGGCCTACTGGCCCCGTCTTCATTCCTTTGCCGTAGGACTAAAGGGTGCCCCGGACCTGGCCAAGGCCAGGCTGGTAGCCGAACACATAGGCACAGTACACCATGAGATAAACTACACCATACAAGAAGGTCTGGATGCCATACGCGATGTCATCTATTACATAGAGACCTACGATGTGACCACTGTAAGGGCTTCCACTCCCATGTATCTGCTAGCTCGCGTAATCAAGTCGATGGGTATAAAGATGGTTTTGAGCGGAGAAGGCGCAGATGAGATTTTTGGCGGTTACCTCTACTTCCACAAGGCCCCGGATGCCCGAGCCTTCCATGAAGAGACCGTTCGCAAGTTGTCGAAGTTGCATCTCTACGACTGTCTTCGTGCCAACAAGAGCTTGTCGGCCTGGGGTGTAGAGGGCAGAGTACCATTCCTCGACAAAGAGTTCCTGGATGTTGCCATGCGCACCAATCCCTCAGCAAAGATGTGTAGTGGCAGTACCATAGAGAAGAAGATAGTACGCGAAGCATTTGAGTCATTGCTTCCATCTGAAGTAGCCTGGCGACAGAAAGAGCAGTTCAGTGATGGTGTGGGCTATTCATGGATAGACACGCTGAAGGCGATGACCGCGTCAGCAGTAACCGACGAGCAGATGGCACATGCGGCAGAACGGTTCCCCATCAATCCTCCGAAGAACAAAGAAGAATACTACTACCGTAGTATCTTTGCGGAGCATTTCCCCAGCGACTCGGCAGCTCGAAGTGTGCCTAGCGAGGCAAGTGTGGCGTGCAGCACAGCTATAGCATTGGAGTGGGATGCTTCATTTAAGGGTCAGAACGAGCCATCGGGTCGTGCTGTGAGGGGAGTGCATGAGAAGGCCTATTGAGGGGGAGAGGCACTATTTTTAAATAAAATAGGCTGCATCTCGGAAATAAAAATGAATACATTCATTTTGTATTTCTCTCAATTTGCACTATTTTTGCAGACATGAAAAGAGTTGTTGCTATGATATTTGCCATATTTGTGGTTAGTGCTCTGTCAGCTCAGAGCAAATGGAAACTGTGGCACCACAAGGCCGACAGCCTGTTGGCTGCTCGCTACAGTCGTGTGACCTACGACACCACCTATATTGGCAGGCCAGACAGCAAGTTTACAGTGAAGTTTAGGGTGAACGTATCAGGCAACCAGATAAAGTCGGATGGTGAGTCTATGGGAGTGAGCTACAATTCCAAGCTCTCCACCGCCACCCGCATGACCGTGAGTGCCGGTGTGATATACCGCGGTTTAGGCATATCCCTGGCACTGAACCCCGCCAAGTTGGGTGGCAAGGACAAGGACATTGAGACCAACATAGTGTACACTTCGAGCCGTGTGAGTCTGGATGCCACTTATCAGGCGAGCAAGACATTGAGCGGCGATTTCGAGAGTGGCGATGAGACTGTTCATCTGGATCGCGGCATGGTAGACATGAAGATGCTGACCGTGTCGGGCTATTACATCTTCAACCACCGCAAGTTCTCCTACCCTGCCGCTTTCACCCAGTCTTTTATCCAGAAGCGTTCTGCCGGTTCGCTGCTGGCGGGTGCGAGTTATCAATACAACAGGATCAAGAGTCCTGGCGATCCCATCCTTGGCATACCAAAATTGCGTACATTCGTGGGCAACATTGCCATCGGAGCCGGTTACGGTCACAATTTCGTCACCCACAATGGCAAGTGGCTCTTTCATGTTTCCGCACTGCCCACAGTCATCATAGTGAACAACAACAACATCAGTGTAGACGATGAGAAGGTGAAAGCGAAGTATCATTTCCCCGACATGATATTCAGAAATTGCCTTTCGATAGTATACAACATATCACCTCGTCATTTCATAGCCAGCACCACGCGTGTCATTTTCTCCACCTACAGTGACTCAGATTCGTTTGTGACCCAGAACAAATGGCACACACGTCTGTGCTTCGGAATGAGATTCTGACGTTGGTGTACGAGTGTAATATTAAAAAGAAACAAAAACAAAATCATTACGTTATATGTGTGGAATAGTTGGATACATAGGCAAGAAGCCGGCCTATCCCATATTGATAAAGGGGCTGAAACGGCTGGAGTATAGAGGTTATGACAGTGCCGGTGTGGCCATGGTGAGCGACAGTGGCAGTCTGAATGTGTACAAGGCCAAGGGAAAAGTTGACAATCTGACCGATTACTGTGCCGACAAAGATGTGACAGGCAGCATAGGCATAGCTCACACCCGTTGGGCCACCCACGGCGAGCCATCAGCCCGCAATGCCCACCCTCACTATTCACAGAGCAAGAACCTGGCCATCATCCACAACGGCATAATAGAGAACTACGCCGACATTAAGACCAAGCTCCAGGCCAAGGGTGTACAGTTTGCCAGCGACACCGACACCGAGGTATTGGTTCAGTTGGTGGAATACATAATGGTGAAGAAGCACCTATCACTGCTTGAAGCCGTTCAGGTGGCATTATATCAGGTGATAGGCGCCTACGCCATAGCCATAATAGACAAGCGCGACCCCGAGCAGATAGTAGCTGCCAGGAAACAGAGTCCGCTGGTAGTAGGCATAGGCGAAGGCGAGTATTTCATTGGTTCCGATGCCAGTCCGATAATAGAATACACCGACAAGGTGGTGTATTTAGAGGACGGCAACATAGCCGTGATAAGACTTGACGAAGAATTGAAAGTGCTGAGCATTCTGGGTCAGGAGCAGGAGTTGAAAGTGAAGAAGGTGGACATCAACCTGGGTCAGATAGAGAAAGGCGGTTACGAGCACTTCATGTTGAAGGAGATATTCGAGCAGCCGGAGTGTCTGACCAACTGCATGCGTGGCAGGATAAACGTGGAAGGCGACAATGTGACGCTTTCTGCCATGATAGACTACAAGAATCAGTTGCTCAATGCCCGTCGCATTGTGATAGTAGCTTGCGGCACCTCCTGGCATGCGGGTCTGATAGGCAAACAGTTGTTTGAGAGCATCTGTCACATCCCCTGCGAGGTGGAGTACGCCTCAGAATTTCGTTATCGCAACCCAGTGATAAACAAGGACGACGTAGTGATAGCCATCTCTCAGAGTGGCGAGACTGCCGACACTCTGGCCGCCATCCATTTGGCTAAGGAGCAGGGAGCTTTCATCTTCGGCATCTGCAACGCCATCGGTTCTAGCATTCCTCGTGCCACCGACACTGGTACCTACATACACGTGGGTCCTGAGATAGGTGTCGCCTCGACCAAGGCCTTTACCGGTCAGGTGACCGTACTATCGATGCTTGCCCTTTGCATGGCCAAGGAGTTGGGCAGCATCAGCGATGAGCGCTATAAGAAGATGGTGAAGGAGCTGACCCTGATACCTGGTAAGATGGAGCAGGCCCTGAAGACCAACGAGCAGATAGAACATCTGGCGAGAATATTCACATACGCCCGCAATTGTCTGTATCTGGGCCGTGGTTACAACTACCCTGTAGCATTGGAGGGAGCATTGAAGTTGAAGGAGATCTCCTACATCCATGCAGAAGGTTATCCTGCAGCCGAGATGAAGCACGGTCCGATAGCTTTGATAGACTCCGAGATGCCCGTATTTGTGATAGCCACACGCGACCGTCTGTACGAGAAGGTGATATCCAACATCCAGGAAGTACGTGCTCGTGGTGGCAGAGTGACCGCCCTTGTGACCGAGGGTGACAAGCAAATCAGCAAGTTTGCCGACGATGTGATAGAATTGCCCGACACCATGGAGTGTTTCCAGCCTCTTATAGCCTCCATCCCCTTACAGTTGCTGGCCTACCACATAGCAGTGTGCAAGGGCAAGGACGTGGACCGTCCGCGCAACCTGGCCAAGAGCGTGACAGTAGAATGATAGAAACTTCAAATTATTAACCGTAATAAGAATGCCTATGAAAAAGACAATAGTGACAACATTAGTGGCGATGCTTGCACTGGCGCTGAATGCTCAAGTGAGAAAGCCCGCCATACCGAGAGATGCAGAGATAGAGAGCAAGATAGAGCAGACTCTCAAGAAGATGACCTTAGACGAGAAGATAGGTCAGATGCTCGAGTTGAACCTCGACATCATGGGAAAGTATGACGAGACAGGCAAGTGGCAGTTGAACGAGACCATGCTTGACACCTGCATCAGCAAGTACAAGATTGGTTCGCTGCTGAATGCCCCTGGCACCATAGCTGCCAGCGTGGATCAGTGGCAGAAGTGGATACGTCTGATACAGGAGAAGTCGATGAAGTACATGGGCATACCTGACATTTTCGGTCTGGACCACAACCATGGAGTGACCTACACCCAAGGCGGCATCCTTCTGCCCCAGCCCATCAACATCGGTGCCTCGTTCAACACCGATCTGGCGAGGATAGGAGCCGAGATTACCGCCTACGAGAGCCGTGCCGCCAACTGTCCTTGGGTGTACAATCCCGTGGTGGATTTGAGCAGAGATCCTCGTTGGCCCCGTGTGTACGAGAGTTTCGGTGAGGACGCCATAGTAAACTCGAAGATGGTTGTAGCACAGATAAAGGGCTATCAGGGCGAAGACCCCAATCATTTGGGCAAGTACAACGTGGGCACCTGCACCAAGCACTACTTTGCCTACGGTGCCCCATGGTCGGGCAAGGACCGCACCCCTGCCTATCTCACCCCTCAGATAATACGTGAGAAATATTTCGAGCCCTTCAAGCAGGCAGCCCTTGCCGGCACCCTGACCATGATGGTGAACTCGGCGAGTGTGAACGGCGTGCCCCTTCATGCCAGTTACGAGTATCTGACAAAATGGCTTAAAGAAGACCTGGAGTGGGACGGTATGCTGGTGACCGACTGGGCCGACATCAACAACCTGTTCACCCGCGAGAAAGTGGCCAAGGACAAGAAAGACGCCATCCGTATAGCCATCAATGCCGGCATAGACATGTCTATGGACCCCTACAGTGTGGATTTCTGCATACTGCTGAAGGAACTAGTAGAAGAAGGCAAGGTGAGCATGGACCGCATAGACGATGCCGTTCGCCGCATACTTCGTGTGAAGTATCGTCTGAACCTGTTTAAGGAGCCCAACACCGGCGGCAAAGGATACGAGAAATTCGGCAGTGAGGAGTTTGCTAAGAAAGCACTACTTGCCGCCGAAGAGGGAGAGGTGCTGTTGAAGAACGAGGGCATACTGCCCTTGGCCAAGGGCAAGAAGATATTGCTGACCGGTCCGAATGCCAACCAGATGCGCTGCATCCACGGCGGTTGGAGTTACACATGGCAGGGTTCGAAGGCCAGTCATCTGTCAGAGAAATACAACACCATCTACGAAGCCCTGTGCAACAAGTATGGCAAGGAGAACATCATTCTGGAGCAGGGCGTGACCTACAATGAAGACGGCCAGTACTTCGAAGAAAACGCGCCAGAGATAGGCAAGGCCGTGGCAGCCGCCTCACAAGCTGACGTTATAATAGCCGTGGTGGGAGAGAACTCATACACCGAGACCCCCGGCAATCTGACCGACCTGTGGTTGTCGGAAAACCAGCGCAACCTGGTGAAGGCCCTCAGCCAGACTGGCAAGCCCATCATATTGGTACTCAACGAGGGTCGTCCCCGTCTGATAGCTGACATAGAGCCACTGTCCAAGGCCGTTATAGATATATTGCTGCCCGGCAACTACGGCGGCGACGCGTTGGCCAACCTTTTGGCCGGTGATGCCAATTTCTCGGCCAAGATGCCTTACACCTATCCCAAGGAAATCAACACCCTGAACACATACGACTACAAGGTGTCGGAAGAAGTGGGCACCATGTCAGGCGCATACAACTACGATGCCAAGGTGACCCTTCAGTGGCCCTTTGGTTACGGACTGAGTTACACCACCTTTGAATACAGCAACATGCGAGTGGACAAGAAGAGCTTTGATGCTGACGACGTGCTGACCGTGAGTGTTGACGTGCGCAATAGCGGAGCTCGTGCCGGCAAGGAGGCAGTTCTGCTATACAGTAGCGATCTGGTGGCGAGCATAGTGCCCGACAACAAGCGTCTGCGTGATTTCACCAAGATAGAGTTGCAACCAGGCGAGCAAAAGACCGTGACCTTCGAGTTACCCGCCAAGAATCTGGCATTTGTTGGAGCCGATGGCAAGTGGACCTTGGAAGAGGGTGACTTCGTGCTGAAGGCTGGCAACCAGAGTGTGGAGGTGGTTTGCACCAAGACCAAGGTGTGGGATGAGCCTAATATCTGAGCACGCCCATTACAATGCTACACTTGTTATCACACTTCCCCTAACCCCCTCTATCTAGAGGGGAAATTTTTGTTACTCTTTTGGCTCTTAGTGTTGGGGTATGATTTGCGGAATATCTACCGCTTTGCGGTATCCCATACCTGTGACGTGGCAGATGAGAGTTCCGTTCTGGTTAGTGACCTTCACTTCCACTGCGGGTATTTTGTGATGGTCGGCGATGCTTACGGCCTCAGCCTTGAGGCGGTCACCCTCTTTGGCACTGGCAACGAACATGATGCTATTGTTAATACCGAAAGTAAGTTGTCCATGACAGTTCATAAGAGCAGCAATGGCCAAGTCGGCCAAGGTGAACAAGGCCCCACCCTGACAGACATTTCCTCCATTCAGATGATCCTTTGTGACAGTCATTTCTGCTATAGCGTGGTGTTCATCCACCTCTGTGATTCTGCACCCTGCATTAGCAGCAAACCTATCGTTTTGATTTAGTAAATCAGCAATGTTCATTGAGTATGGGTTGGTTTGTAATACGGCTACAAAGTTACACAATTCCTTTGAATTAAATTATAGTCATATAAAAAAAAGGGCTTCCAAGTGGAAGCCTTTTTTTCATAAGGACGTATTATTAGTCCATCACGAGACGTATCAGCAAGCCACAGAGTTCATCAGAAGCCATCAGCACCACTTATGGTGAGTACAGTCATGAATTCCGGATTGTCGAGATTGCACTTCTGCATAAGTCGGAAAGTATGAGAGTTGCCATAGTTGCTCAAATCATTGAC
>OMSQ01000110.1 GCA_900313805.1 uncultured Prevotella sp.
TGACCGCGGCTATACAGCCAGCACGCTGGTGGAAGACATCGCTGATGCGATGTATAAAGCGGGCGGAGGACAATAAACAAAAACGGCCGATTCCAGAGAAAAGGGAATCGGCCGTTTTTTATATAGTATGACCTTAGTCTGTATTAGTCACGGTCCAGAGAGTCGTTGAAGTCTTTGGGTTCACGTTCTGCCATGGGGTCATGGAAGTCGTTTTTGTGACCGTGGTGCTGCGGTTTTCCACCATTGCGCTCGGGGCGTTCGGGTCTGGGCTTGCGCTCAGGACGTTCAGGGCGTGGTCTGCGCTCGCGCTCTACATAACCTTCGGGTTTCGGTATGAGCACGCGGTGTGAGAGCTTGTACTTGCCGGTCTTGGCATCGATGTCGAGCAGTTTCACGGTGAGTTTGTCACCCTCCTTGATACCAGCCTCTTCCACCGTCTCCAGTCGTTTCCAGTCTATCTCCGAGATATGCAGCAGGCCGTCTTTGCCGGGGAGGATTTCCACGAAGCATCCGTAGGGCATGATGGAACGTACGGTGCCTTCATACACCTCGCCCACCTCGGGTACAGCCACTATAGAGCGTATCTTGCCCACAGCAGCGTCGATACTCTCCTTGTTGGGAGCGCTCACCTGCACCTTGCCCACACCGTCCTCTTCGTCGATGGTGATGGTGGCGCCAGTATCTTCCTGCATCTGCTGTATGATTTTTCCGCCCGGGCCAATCACGGCGCCGATAAATTCCTTCGGTATCTCGAATGCCACGATGCGCGGCACCTGCGGCTTCAGTTCAGCACGCGGTTCAGCTATGGTGTTGGTGATGCAGTTAAGTATGTGCTCACGTCCTGCCTTGGCCTGCATGAGAGCCTTCTCCAGGATGTCGAACGACAGACCGTCGCATTTGATATCCATCTGGGTGGCAGTCAGGCCGTCGCGTGTGCCAGTGGTCTTGAAGTCCATGTCGCCCAGGTGGTCCTCATCGCCGAGGATATCGCTGAGCACAGCATACTTGTCCTCGCCCGGGTTCTTTATCAGGCCCATGGCAATGCCGCTCACGGGCTTGATCATGGGCACACCAGCGTCCATGAGTGCCAGCGTGCCGGCACATACGGTAGCCATGGATGAAGAGCCGTTGCTCTCCAGAATCTGGCTTACCAGACGAACGGTATAGGGGAAGTCAGCAGGAATCTGACCCTTCAGTCCGCGCCATGCCAGGTGTCCGTGACCTATCTCGCGGCGTCCCACGCTGCGCTGAGGTCTGGCCTCGCCGGTGCAGAAGGGAGGGAAGTTATAGTGGAGCAGGAAGCGCTGGTAACTGCGGTCCAGCACGTCGTCCACCAGTTTTTCATCGAGTTTGGTACCCAGAGTACAGGTAGTGAGCGACTGTGTCTCACCGCGAGTGAAGATGCTGCTTCCGTGAGGCATGGGCAGCGGACTCACCTCGCACCAGATGGGGCGTATCTCGTCGGTCTTACGGCCGTCGAGGCGTATGCCCTCGTCGAGGATGCAGCGGCGCATGGCATCGCGCATCACGTCGTGGTAGTAGCGGTCCATCATGGCCTCGCGGTCCTCTTTGCTTATTTCTTCCAGAGCCTCTTCGCTCAGGTTGGCGAAGTACTCCTCCTTGAAGTCGGCCAGTATCTTGTCGAAGGCCTCTGCGCGTGCGTGCTTCTCCAGAGCCTGCTTCGTCACGTCGTAAGCCGGCTGATAGAGTTGCTCGTTCATCTGCTGGCGCAGGGTCTCGTCGTTGATTTCGTGGTCATATTCGCGCTTCACGTCCTTGCCCAGTTCGCGAGAGAGTTCCACCTGCAGTTCGCACATGGGTTTGATGGCGTACATAGCCACCTTGAGGGCGCCGAGCAGATCCTGCTCGCTCACCTCGTTCATCTCGCCTTCCACCATCATGATGTTCTCGGCAGATGCGCCCACCATGATGTCCATGTCGGCGCTCTTCATCTGCTCAAAGGTGGGGTTCACTACATATTCACCATCTACACGAGCTACGCGCACCTCAGAAATGGGGCACTCGAAGGGTATATCTGAACATGCCAGGGCAGCCGAGGCAGCGAAGCCGGCAAGAGCGTCGGGCTGATCTACACCATCGGCTGAGAAGAGGATCACGTTGACAAAGACCTCGGCGTGATAGTTGGAGGGGAAGAGCGGGCGCAGCACGCGGTCTACCAGTCGAGAGGTGAGAATCTCATTGTCGCTGGGTTTTCCCTCGCGGCGTGTGAAGCCGCCGGGGAAGCGTCCTGCAGCAGCGTACTGCTCCTTGTAATCCACTTGCAAAGGCATGAAATCGGTTCCGGGTACAGCGTCCTTTGCGGCGCAAACAGTGGCCAGAAGCATGGTGTTGCCCATGCGCAGCATCACGCTGCCGTCGGTCTGTTTGGCCAGTTTCCCTGTTTCAATGCTGATGGTTCTGCCGTCAGGCAAAGAAACTGTTTTTGTAATAACGTTCATCAAAAAAAATACTTTATTGTTTTAACTAACATCTCTGGGAAAGGTGCCTTTCACCTTTCTCGCAAAATTTGTGCAAAGTTAGTCATTAAATGTGGAACTGACGAAGAAAAGCGTGATTATTTTCCTTTTTGCCTGTTTTTCAGGCCTCCACACCAGTTATTGTTATTTGCAATAATAACGGTTTTCAGCATTTTTTCAACTTTTTCAGTGAAAAGAATTGCAGTTTCTGAAATTATTGTAATTTTGCAATGTTTATGAAAGCAAACTTCCATCACCTGGTGCGCTGTGCGGTCATGACTGCCGCCACCATACTCCTCGCCTCGTGCGATAACACCCCTAAGTTTCAGGTCAGCGGCACCATAACCGAGGCTGCTGACTCGTTGCTCATCTTTGAAGACATGGCACTCGACGGGCCCCAGCTCATCGACACCCTGCGTCTGGATGCCGGTGGCGCCTTCTCATTCACCGCCAAGGCCCCCGAGGGATCGCCAGGCTTCTACCGTCTGCGCATAGGCGGACAGATAGTGAACGTGGCAGTGGATAGCACCGAGACCATCACCGTGAAGGCCTCTTACCCCACCATGGCCTCACAGTACACCATAGAGGGCAATGACGACTGCGCCAAGATTAAAGAGCTTACTATGCTGCAGATGGACCTGCAGGCCCGCGCCCAGGCAGTGGCCAACGACCCCACGCTAACCGGCACTGCCCCTGCCGACAGCATACTGCGCATGATAGCCACCTACCAGCAGAAGGTGACACGCGAGTACATCTACAAGGAGCCCATGCGTGCCTATAGCTATTTCGCCCTCTTCCAGGGCATAGCGGTCAACCAGGCCTACATCATGGTGTTCGATCCCCGGCAGCGAATGGAGGATGCTCGTCCGTTCCAGGCCGTCGCCACCTCGTGGGACCAGTTCTATCCCAACTCGCTGCGCACAAAGAACTTGCACAACATAGCCGTGGAGAGCATCAAGACACAGAATATCATCAATGGCAAGGGAGCGGAGATAGAGTTGCCTGCCGACAAGGTGAGTGAGGCCGACCTGATAGACCTGCCCCTGACCGACAACAAGGGTGCGCTGCGGCACCTCACGGAACTGAAGGGCAAGGTGGTGCTGCTCGACTTCCATGTGTTTGCTGCCGATGACTCGCCAGCACGTATCATGATGCTGCGCGAGCTGTACAACAAATACCATGACCGCGGACTGGAGATATATCAGGTGTCGCTGGACAGCGACGAGCATTTTTGGAAGACACAGACCGCAGCCCTGCCCTGGATATCGGTGCGCGATAGCGAGGGACGCTCCAATGCCTATCTGAGCACAGTGGAGAGTGTGCCCTGCAGCTTCATAATAAACCGCGACAATCAGGTGGTGATGGGTGCATCGGCCATTAAAAATCTGGATACTGACATTGCGAAATATCTATAAACCACTGGTGCTGGCAGTTTTCTGTCTTTGCACCATTGCTGCCAGTGGTCAGGAGTTCTCTCTTGAGGCCAAGTCAGACACCCTGTACCATCTGGTGATGACCAGCGGCAGGAGTGTGGACCGCTGGACATTGCGCGGACGTGTGCTGCGTCTGGCCACGGGCGATGTGGACGGCGACGGCAGTACTGACGCCATCGTGGTAATAGAGCGGCGCACACGATACGACCGCCGCCTGCTGCCCCGCCTGTGGCTGTTTCGGAACGTGCGCGGATACATACGTCCCCTCTGGCTGGGCTCGCAGTTGGGGGGCATACTCGTAGATGCGCGGTTCTCCCGCGGACAGGTGTGCTCCCTGCAGAAGACCACCGACGAGCGCTATGTGGCCATGACACACCGATGGATGTCGTTCGGTCTGGGAGCCGACAGCATACTGGTGAAGGGTACTGACAGGGCCACAGCCGAGAAGCACTTCCTGGAATACTGACACCAATCAACCCATGAAATAGTGAAATAAAAAGAGTAATAACCACAAAAAACTTAGCAACATGAAAAAGACACTATTCTTTCTGATTCTCATCGTGGCTAACCTGAGTGTATGGGCGCAGGATGACGAGAAAAAACCGTGGATAATGCCTGGCAAAGGCCACATCAATGTGGAGCAGTTGGGTAAGTCTATCAACTACGACATGGACATATCGCAGTTGAGTCTGGCAGAGTTGCGCCTCTTGCGCAATGCCGTACCTGCCCGTTACGGCTATGTGTTCAACAGCAGCGACCTGCGTTCTATCTTCATGACAACCAGTTGGTACTTCGAGAGAGCGTACAAGAGGTTTGAGGGTAAGGCCAAGCCTATCAAGTACACCCCGAAGGAGGTGGCTTTCATGGATCGGATAAAGAAGCGTGAAGCCGAACTCAAGGCCGCCAACTACAAGCCCAAGGGTGGTGGCATTGTCAACACTGACAACGTGATAAACCTCTGCCAGTTCAGCAATATGCCGTCGGCAGTGCTTCAGACAGTGAACCGTCAGGGCTTCGGCATAGTACGTGCCGACCACGACCAGCTCTTCCAGGTGTATGAAGGCAACCAGTATGGTCAGTTGCCCTCGTTTGTCACCACCGACGTATATCTGCAACTCTTCCATCTGTATTTCGACACCACCCTGCGCAAGGTGGAAGAAGAGACCCTCTCTGCCTCCATCTCACAGCTCTGCGACCAGATGTATCAGCGCATGGCACAGTTGGCCAAGCAGTCACAAGGCCAGCTGAAAGACGCCGCAGAATGGAACCAGGCCTATTTCGCTGTGGCAAAGGCACTTATTTCCAATAAACCTCTGGCAGACGTGCCTGCAGCGTACAAGGAGATGGCAGAGAAAGAGTTGAGGGATGCCATGGAAGCCGAAGACAACTACTCCCAGTTCATGGGATACAACAAGGTGAAGTTTGCCTACAGCCTCTTCCGTCCTCGTGGTCACTACACCCGCTCGGAGGCCTCAAAGCAGTACTTCCGTGCCATGATGTGGTTGCAGACAGTGCCTTTCGGCACCGACAACAACAGTCAGATGCTACGTGCCGCCATCATCTCAGAGCAGTTGGCTGCCGTGCAGCAGGCATACGACCGTGTGGACAAGCCCATCACCTTCCTCATGGGTGCCCCCGACAATGTGACCATAGGACAGTTGCGCGACATAATGGCAGAATGCAATACCACTGCCGCCCAGATGGCTGCCGATGATGCCGCCATCACCCGCGTGGCCGACCGTGTGAATGTGCTTGGCGAGAAGCAGATACGCATACGTCCCTATTTCGAGCGTACCTCACGCATAAAAATCAACTTCATGCCGCAGCGCTACACCCCAGATGCCGAGGTGCTGCTCAAGACCGTCGACTACTATAATGAACCTACAAAGCGCGAGGTGCCCATGGGACTCGACTTCATGGCAGCACGCGGAGTGCAGGCCGCCGACCGCATACTGCACGGCGAGCTCAATGTGATGGGGCAGTGGGATGGCTACGACACATACCTGAACCAGATGAAGCAGCGCATGCAGGAGATAGACTGGTATGGCACATTCTATACACAGTGGGAACAGGCACTGCATAAGCTGTGCATGGCACGTGACCAGCGCATGCCATACTTCATGAAGACCACCCAGTGGGAGAAGAAAAACCTGAATACCGCCCTCGCTTCGTGGGCCGAGCTCAAGCATGATGCCATACTCTACGCAAAGCAGCCCTTCGGAGCAGAGTGTGGAGGTGGCGATGACCTGCCCACACCCGTCACCGTGGCCTTAGTGGAGCCTAATGAGGACTTCTGGCAGGCCGCTGTGGATATCATGAACACCCTCGACAAGGTGCTGACCGATTACCGTCTGTATACCACCGAGACCAAGGAACTGGCTGACTATATGAAGGAAGAGGCACAGTTCCTTCTCGCAGCCACGAAGAAGGAACTGGCTGGCAAGCGACTCTCCGACAAGGAGTATGAGCGCATACGACTGATGGGCAGCGAGTATGAGGACCAGTCACTGAAGATGCTCAAGGAAGGCGATGAAGATTTGTCTGGATGGTACCAGGTGGAGAATGCCGACAAGAAGGTAGCTGTGGTGGCCGATGTGTACACTGCCAATGCCGACAATAACCCCGAGAAGAAAATACTGTACGAGGCCGTAGGTCTGGCAGATGAGATATATGTGGTGGTAGAGGTTGACGGTCTGCTCTATCTGATGCGCGGCGGTGTGTTCTCTTACCGTGAGTTCACCCGTCCTATGGGTGAGCCCCGTATGACCGATGAGGAATGGCAGCAGAGACTGGAGCAGATGCCACGCATGGGCGAACCCTCATGGATGGAGGAGATCATCGTTCCCACCGACACCAAACCCGAGGTTGACGGCACCACATTCTACAGTTCAGAGTGTTGACCCATGCCATCCACCACGGCATTGCTCTCCCTGCACCAGCAGCGCCTGCTGTTGCAGATGGAGTACGAGGCAGAGCGACAGGCCTTTGAACGTCAGTCAGAGGCCGTCGGTCTGCGCCGTAAGGTGAAGCGTGGCGATGCCTGGTGGCCAGTGAGGGTGGGCCGGCATTACTGGAACTCGCTCAATCAACTCACCGTGGAACTGTTTCGCACCACTGACGAGGAGATAGAGCACAGTTTCGAGTTTGGCCGCCCACTGCTGTTTTTCACCCTTTCTGCAGATGCACCACCGTCGGCTCCCGTCAGTTACCTGAAAGAGACTGGTGTGGTGAGTTATGTAGATGGCGACCGTATGGTGGTGACTCTGCCCGACAACAGCACCGTGGCACACTGGCAGGACAGCGATGGACTGGGTGTGCAGTTGGGTTTCGATGAAACCTCCTACCGTCTGATGTTCGATGCCATAGACAGGGTGACACGGGCTCGTGACAACCGTCTGGCCTATCTGCGCGACCTGTTTTACAGCACTACACCAGCTCAGACCTTCCATTTCCCCTCGATTACCTTCCCGTGGTTGAACAGCACCCAGCAGCAGGCAGTCAACGATGTGCTCCGTGCCAAGGATGTGCTGGTGGTGCACGGCCCTCCCGGTACGGGCAAGACCACCACACTCGTAGAAGCCATCAGCGAGACCCTGCGCCGCGAGAGTCAGGTGCTGGTGTGCGCCCAGAGCAACATGGCGGTAGACTGGATATCGGAGCAGTTGACCGACCGCGGTATCAACGTGTTGAGAGTAGGCAATCCCACCCGTGTCAACGACAAGATGCTCTCCTTCACCTACGAGCGGCGCTTCGAGGCCCATCCCGACTATCCCCAGCTTTGGAGCATACGCAAGGCGATACGCGAGATACGCGGTCAGAAGCGACGTGCCGAGAGCACACATCAGAAGCTAGATCGGTTGAAGAGCAGGGCCACAGAGATAGAACTGCGCATACACACCCAACTATTTGACGAGGCACGGGTGATAGCGAGCACCCTCACCGGTGCAGCGAACAGAGTGTTGGAGGGCAGGCATTTCACCACACTCTTCATCGACGAGGCAGCACAAGCCCTCGAAGCCGCCTGCTGGATAGCCATCCGTCGCTGTTCGCGTGTCATCTTCGCTGGCGACCACTGTCAGTTGCCACCTACGGTGAAGAATATCGATGCCCTGTGCGGCGGACTAGGTGTGACTCTCATGGAGCGTATAGTACACCGCAAGCCCGAGGTGGTGCGCCTGTTGCAGGTGCAGTACCGCATGAGTGAACCCATCATGCGCTTCTCGTCAGACTATTTCTATGAGGGCAAGGTGCAGACAGCTCCTGAGATACGGCACCGCAGCGTGCTCGACTACGACATTCCCATGACATGGATAGACACCGCCGACATGGACTTCCAGGAGGAGTTTATTGGCGAGAGCTTCGGCCGGGTGAACATGTCGGAAGCCGAACTCACCCTGCTCACCCTGCAACGCTACTACAGCAGGATAGGAAAGGAGCGCATACTAGAGGAGCGCATAGACTGCGGAATCATCTCCCCATATCGCGCACAGGTGCAGTACCTGCGCCGTCAGATACGCCGGCATGCGTTTTTCAAACCCTTCCGCCATCTTATAAGCGTGAATACTATAGACGGATTCCAGGGACAGGAACGCGACGTGATACTCATTTCACTGGTTCGCGCCAACGATGAGGGGCAGATAGGATTCCTGCGCGACCTGCGCCGTATGAACGTGGCCATCACCAGGGCCAGGATGAAACTATTCATACTGGGCGACTCCTCTACCATGACACGACATCCCTTCTACAGAAAACTTTACGAGTACATACAACGATTAAATGACAAGCAA
>OMSQ01000106.1 GCA_900313805.1 uncultured Prevotella sp.
GAAGGTGAGAAGCAGCACCATCACGTCCGACATAGGAGTCATGTCGATCCAGACGCTCTGTTTCTTAATTTTTACTTTACCCATAGTGATAAATAGTATTAAGGGTTAGTAGAAATTAAGCTTCCTCAGTGTGGTTGGCTTCGTAAGTCTGAGCGATGGAATAGCCCACTTCGTCGAGGGCGTATGTCAACTTATCAATCTTGTTAGTAAAGGTATTATAAGAGATCACAGCGCACCATGAAGTCAAGATACCGAAAGCCGTGTTGATAAGGGCCTCAGAAATACCGGTAGACAGAGCGAGTGAGTCACCACCACCACCAGCAGCCAGAGCCTGGAATGACTTGATCATACCGGTCACAGTACCGAGCAGTCCGGTGAGGGTACCCAGAGTAACGAGAGTAGCAAGGATGGGGAGGTTCATCTGCAGAGTAGGCATCTCCAGCTGAGTGGCCTCTTCGTGAGCCTGCTGAATCTTAGCCACCTTCTGAGCCTTCTTCACACCAGTGGTGTTCTCCATGTCCTGATAAGCCTTGATAGAAGCGCTCACCACATTAGCCACAGAACCGCGCTGGTCGTCACAAAGCTTCTGAGCCTTTGCGAAGTCGTTGTTCTTGATAGCCTCTTTGATGTTGGCAGTAAACTTAGCCAGAGAGCCCTTACCGAAAGCGGTACGCAGAGCCAGCCAGCGCTCGATAGACAGTGCAATCACAGTGAGCAGCAGTGTGTGGATGATAGGCACCACCATACCACCTTTGTAGATAGTACCCATCAGGTTCAGAGGATGACCTTCGGGATCATCGCCCTGGAAGTTAGCGGGGTTACCCAGCACGAAATTGAAAATACAGATAGCGAGGATGAAACATACCACGATCACCCAGAAAGCGGCTCTAATACCAGTGAAGCCGGAGCTCTTCTTTGCTGCAGGAGCAGCAGCAGGTTTTGTTGTTGTTGCCATAGTTTTTGATTTTAAAAAATTTTAGTTATTAATAAATTTAAAGTATAATGTTTATTCACTCACGATTTAAGGTAATGCCGCAATATTGGCCCTCTGCCATGCGGATAAATCAACTTCGCAAAGATAGCAAATTACGACAAACTAAGTATGCTTTTAAGAACTTTTAACAATTATTTTTTTATATTCCTGCATTATGACACATCAGAGCCGTGCTATCAGTGCAAAGCGGCGAGAGCCGCTTTCATTCTGCTCATAGCCTCACGTATGTTATCGTCGCTGGTGGCATAGCTCATGCGGAAGCACTGCGGATCACCGAAGGCATCGCCGCCCACTGTGGCCACATGTGCTTTCTCCAGCAGATACATTGCCAGGTCGGTACTGTTGTTTATGGTACACTCACCGTCGGTCTTGCCATAGTAGCTGTCGCATTTGGGGAAGAGGTAGAAGGCTCCCTGGGGCACGTTTACCTCCAGCCCTGGTATCTCGCGTGCCAGACTCACGATGAGGTCTCTGCGGCGCTGGAAAGCCATACGCATCTCCTCCACACACTCCTGCGAGGCAATATAGGCCTCCTCTGCTGCCTTCTGCGACACAGAGCACGGACCGGATGTGTACTGGCCTTGCAGTTTGTTGCATCCCTTTACTATCCACTGGGGTGCAGCGATATATCCTATGCGCCACCCTGTCATGGCGTATGCTTTTGACACACCGTTGACGATGATGGTACGTGACTTCATGCCATCAAACTGTGCGATGCTCTCGTGGTGGCCCACATAGTTGATGTGTTCGTATATCTCATCGGCCAACACATACAGGTCGTCGTGCTTCAGTATCACCTCGGCCAGGGCTTGGAGTTCATCTTTTGTGTAAACGCTGCCTGTGGGGTTGCTGGGCGAACAGAGTATAAGCATGCGGGTACGCGGTGTGATGGCCTGCTCCAGCTGCTCTGCTGTCATCTTGAAGTTTTGTGCGAAGCCAGTGTCCACAAACACGGGACGGGCACCGGCCAGAAGCGCCATCTGCGGGTAACTCACCCAATAGGGTGCCGGTATGATTACCTCATCGCCGTCGTTGCACAGTGCCATAACGGTATTACACACACTTTGTTTGGCACCGTTGCTCACCAGTATCTCATCGATGCTGTAGTCCAGGCCGTTCTCGTTTTTCAGTTTGCTGACGATGGCCTTCCTGAGATCGGCGTATCCTGGCACTGGCGAATAGCGCGAGTAATTGTCGTCGATGGCCTGCTTTGCAGCCTCCTTTATATGTTGTGGTGTATTGAAGTCGGGTTCTCCCACGCTGAGATTGATTACATCTATGCCTTGAGCTTTCATCTCTGCACTTTTCTGCGACATGGCAAGAGTGGCAGAAGGTGCCAGTCGGTTCAGTCTGTCAGACAATTTTTCCATACTAGTAGGATATTATTGTTGTTATTGTTTTGATAACGAAATAGTATTTGTTTTATTACTCTCTGTGCATACAGTTTTCTGTATCAGAAATGCAGCAGGTGTCCCATGCGCTCACGTTTGGTCTGCAGGTAGCGCAGGTTGTAGGGGTTGGGGGTAATCTCTATGGGCACGTTTTCTATTATTTCCAGTCCGTAGGCTTCCAGTCCCACGCGTTTCACGGGGTTGTTGGTAAGCAGTCGCATCTTGTGTATGCCCAGGTGTCTGAGCATTTGTGCTCCGCATCCATAGTCGCGCTCATCGGGTTTGAATCCCAGGTGCACATTGGCATCCACGGTATCCAGTCCCTCTTCCTGGAGCTTATATGCTGCGATTTTGTTCATCAGTCCTATACCTCGTCCTTCCTGCTGCATATACACCAGCACTCCCCTACCCTCGGCCTCTATCATCTGCATGGCCTTGTGCAGTTGTTCGCCACAGTCGCAGCGTTTGCTGCCTAGTATGTCGCCGGTGGCGCATGATGAATGTACACGCACCATCACAGTGTCGTCGTCATTCCATTCACCCTTGATGAGTGCAAAGTGTTCCAGTCCATTGCTCTTCTGGCGGAAGGGTATCAGTCTGAAGTGTCCATAGTCGGTTGGCATGTCCACCTCGCTGCCCACCTCTATGAGCGACTCCTCTCTCAGACGGTATGATATGAGGTCTTTGATGGTGATGATGCGCATCTGCCATTCGCGTGCCCTCTCCTGGAGGTCGGGCATACGTGCCATGGTACCGTCCTCGTTCATTATCTCCATGAGTGCAGCTGCGGGATAGAGTCCAGAGAGCCGGCACAGGTCTACTGCAGCCTCGGTGTGTCCGCTGCGTCGTAGCACACCGTGGTCCTGAGCATAGAGAGGGTTGATATGTCCTGGTCGTCCGAAGGTCTTTGGTGTGGATGCGGGGTCGGCAAGTGCGCGTATGGTGGCAGCGCGGTCATTGGCCGACACGCCTGTGGAGCAGCCTTCCAGCTTGTCCACGGTCACTGTGAAGGGTGTGCCCAGCATCGATGTGTTGTCCTGCACCTGATGTGGCAGGTCCAGTTCCTTACACCGCGAGAGGGTGATGGGTGCACAAAGCACACCGCGAGCGTTCTTCAGCATGAAGTTCACCTGCTCCGGGGTTATCTTTTCTGCAGCGACGATGAGGTCGCCTTCGTTTTCCCTGTCCTCGTCATCCACAACGATGACGAACTTGCCCTCCTTGAAGTCATTCAGGGCATCTTCTATGGTGTCTATTTTAAACTGTGGCATATATAGATGTGTATGTTGATGTTCAGAGTTTCTTGTCTTCTATTCGTTTCACGATCACCCTATTGGTCTTTATAATGATGTCCAAGTCGCGTTGCAGGCGGCGGCGGAATCTCCACATTCTCAGGTAGAAGAATATGCCGAGTGGCACTATCACGAATGCCGCGATGTTCATCCACCGTCGTTCGAATGGCCGGGTGTGAGCCTTGACTATGAGCAGCGGGTAGTGGGAGAGTTGACTTATCACCACCTTGTCGCGCGTGTTGCCCAGGTCTTCTATCACCTCTTCCAACTGGTCATGCAGGTTTTCTATCTCATGGTCGGGCTGGTATTTGAAGAAGGTGCGTATCACATTTGGTGGCGATGCCAGGCGATGCTGTTCTCCATAACGGCGGGCATCGGCGGTGATGAGCAAGAGTTGTTCCTTGTCGCGGGCATAGTCGGGGTCTTGTATTATCACTTCCTTGCCCATCACGTTTCGTTTGCGCCGCATACCGAGCATGCGCATAGCCAGATCGCGGTATGCCTCCAGGTTGAAGACAGCAGAGTCTTTGTTGGCCTTGTAGGTGATAAATATGGCTATGGGCGTGAGCACAGCCGTGGCCAGCAGTTTACCAAACCATACCGACCACATGCCGTCTCTCGACATGCGGAAGCCAGTGTTGTCGAGTATATAAAACACTATGTACACCAGCACCGACACCACTATCGGCAACCCCAGTCCACCTTTTCTTATTATAGCTCCCAGTGGTGCTCCTATAAAGAAGAATATGAGACAAGAGAGAGCCAGGGTGAATTTGTTGATGGCCTCTATCATGTGCTGACGCAGTTGTTTGTCGCCGTCGGCAGTCACCACGCTCTTGAAGCTCAGGTCGCTCACCGCCTGTTGCACGGATGTGAGTGCATAGTTTACAGCCGCCTTTTTCTTGTCGGCGGGCAGTGCCTCGTACAGGCTGTCTACGTTTACGGGGTTACTGGTCACCGTCTTGGCTATGCGTTGCGAGTCAGTCTTGCTCACACGGTCCAGTCCGAAGTATGCCTGTTGCGCCTCCCTGTAGTATGTATGTCCTATGCTGTCGTAGTGAAAAGCGAGCGAGTCCATGTCGCGTGCTATCTTACCCAGTCCCTTGGCCTGTGCCCGCTGCGAGAAGCCCGACCCGTCGCCCAGGTTCAGGTCGGCATCGAAGTCGAGCACTATGGTCTTGCGCCAGAAGGTCTCGCGGCGATATGGCACTGATGCGCTGCCAGCCAGTTCCTGCGACCTCATGTTTTCAAACCACTCTCCACTATATAGGTTGAGCAGCAGGTGTTTCTTCTCGGCGGTAGACTGCAGTTGACCGGAGTCGGCCAGTATGATAGCGGCATCCTCGAAACTGTTGGTCATTCTGTATATCATTATGCCGTAGAGCATGCCGCTGTCCAGATCTTTATGCTGCACATACAGGTTGCACCCTGGTATGCCATCGTAGAATATGCCTTCGGGAATCTCCAGTTCCGGACTCTTCTGTTTCATGGCCACGAGCAGTTGTGCCATCTTGTCATTGGAGGCCGGACCGATATTGTTTTGGAAGTAGAAAGAGCCCACTGATACTAGGAACACCACTACGGCGAGCGGTTTGAGTGTCCTCATCAGCGATATGCCGGCCGCCTTGGTGGCAGTGAGCTCGAAGGTCTCGCCAAAGTTGCCGTATGTGATAAGTGATGAGAGTAGTATGGCCAACGGCAGGGCCTGGGGCACCATCATCAGGGCCATATACCAGAAGAACTGAGCCAGCACATCCACGCTCAGTCCCTTGCCAATGAGGGTGTCAATATAACGCCACACAAATTGCATCATCAACACGAAGAGTGCGATGAAGAATGCACCGATAAACAGCAGCGCAAACTGCCTGAATATCAGCATGTGCAACTTTTTTACGCCTAACATTTTTGTTCTTTTTGCCGCCACCACGCCATGGCGACCTGCGTAGTGGTGTGCAAAGTTACGAATAGTTGAGCGCAGAACAAAATAAACTTGTTTATTTTTTATGCCGAGACGAAGTAACTTCGCGAAGCAGAGTTACGATTAAGCGAGAGAAAAACCAAATTGATTGTCACAACGGAGTGGAGTTTAGAACCAGATGTTCACAGTCCGCTGTTGCGGTGCAACTCATCAAAATTCTGGTCCCAGATGCTCATCAGACTGTCCATATCATCCTCTACGGCAAAATCTGTGATATGGAGCACACAGTCACCAGTGATGTCATTCTTCGACATGGCCAGTTCCAGATAAGCCTCGGGGTCGGTCTCATCGTCCCACCTCATGCGGATGTACTTATTCTTCTTCATACTCACCACGGTGGCAGTGCGCTGCTCATGGTTTCCCCATTCCTCTCCCCAGGTGAAAGTGAACTGTCCGTTGCGCTCCTGCACATTGTCTGCCAGCCATTTCTGCAGGCCTCCATCCGTACTGATGATACGCCAGATGATGTTTTCCGACTTACAATTCACGTCGCGCTCAATGTATAATTTCTGTTTCCTCATGGCATCACTATACTATGTGTGGGTACAAAAATACTAAAAAAGGGGGAGAAAAGAAAAAAAAGTCGCTTTTTTTTCTTCGTTTAGAAAGTTTATGTTACCTTTGCACCCGCAAAAGCAGTAATGGCGGGATAGCTCAGCTGGTTAGAGCGCATGATTCATAATCATGAGGTCGCCGGTTCAATCCCGGCTCCCGCTACAGAGAAGGACAGAGAGTTACGAGAGTAGCTCTCTTTTATTTTTCTCCGTTATGATACAAAATTGTTCGCAAATCCCAA
>OMSQ01000107.1 GCA_900313805.1 uncultured Prevotella sp.
GCCTAGAAATGCCTAGTTTTTCCTAGAATAGCCTAGGATTATTATTTTGCCTCTCCGTCGCCGTAGATGAAGGAGGCCATGCCGGCGGCATAGTCAAAGATTTCCTCTGGGCGGAAGAAGCGAGCCAGTTCGATAGCAGCATTCTCTACCGAGTCGGAGGCGTGTACGATATTCTGCTGATTGCTCATAGAGAGGTCGCCACGAATGGTGCCTGGAGCGGCAGCGCGCCCGTTGGTAGCACCTGTCATGGTGCGCACCACCTGCACAGCCTCCACGCCGCTGATGGCGAGTGCCACCACTGGCGAGGCCTGCATAGAAGCGGCCAGCGAGGGGAAGAACGGTTTATCTACAAGGTGGGCATAGTGTTCGCGCAGGATGGCATCAGAGAGTTGCATCATCTTCATGCCTGCTATGCGCAGTCCGCGCTGTTCGAATCGTTTGATGACTTCGCCCATCAACTGGCGCTGCACGCAACTAGGTTTGAGTAATACGAGAGTTGTTTCCATGTGATATAAATGTTGATATAATGAATTAGATGTGCAAAAATACACAAAAATAAGTAAAAGGTGCCATTATATCATAAAAAATATGTATTTTCGCAGCGTGAAATATTGATACATGTACACAGTGGATACCACACCTATTATCACGACAGCGGTAGAAGCGTTGTCGTCGGTTGCCTCGCTTGAGGGACTGAGCCATCAGCATCGCAGCGGTCACCCACTACCCTCCGGTCAGATTTTAAAGGAAATCATAGAGATTTCCCGTTCTATTCTGTTTCCTGGTTTTTACGGAGCTCCCCTGATAGACATGGGCACCCTGCCCTATCATCTGGGTGTGAGCGTGCAGCGTTTATACGAGTTGCTGTGCGACCAGATATACGCTGGTCTGTGTTTTGGCAACAGCGACCTGCCTCAGCGCGAGCGTGCCGAGGAATATGCCTCACATATCATATCTCGTTTGCCAGAGTTGCGGCGTGTGCTGTCAACCGATGTTCATGCCAACTACGACGGCGACCCTGCTGCAGAGAGTTACGGTGAGATTATCTCGTGCTACCCTGCCATCAAGGCATTGGTGAACTACCGTCTGGCTCACGAGATACACCTCCTTGGTGTGCCCCTCATCCCCCGTATGATGACCGAGATGGCCCATAGTGAGACAGGCATAGACATACACCCTGCTGCCCAGATAGGCGAATATTTCTCTATAGACCATGGCACTGGCGTGGTGATAGGCGCCACCTGCATCATTGGCGACCACGTGAAGTTGTACCAGGGTGTGACCTTAGGTGCCAAGAGTTTCCCGCTCGATGCAGATGGCAACCCGATAAAGGGCATCCCCCGCCATCCCATCCTTCAAGACAACGTGATAGTGTACAGCAATGCCACCATACTGGGCCGCATCACCATAGGCGAGGGCAGCGTGATAGGTGCCAACCTGTGGGTGACTGAGGACATGGAGCCCAACACCAAAGTATATAAGAAAACCGTAGCAAGCAAATAACCACTTTACAATATGGAATTTGAACTCATAGCCAAGACATTCATGGGTCTGGAACCCATCTTAGCACGTGAACTCACCGAACTGGGAGCCAACAACGTACAGATTGGTCGCAGGATGGTATCCTTCACTGGCGACAAGGAGATGATGTACCGTGCCAACTTCCAGTTGCACACCGCCATTCGCATACTAAAGCCCATCTCCCATTTTCGTGCCCGTTCAGCCGACGATGTGTATGACAATGTGAAGCGCATAGACTGGACCCAGCACCTGCGTCACGACCAGACCTTCACTGTAGACAGCGTAGTATTCAGCGAGGAGTTTCGCCACTCCAAATTTGTGTCATACAAGGTGAAGGATGCCATCGTGGACCAGTTTCGCGAGAAGACAGGCATGCGCCCGAACATATCCGTGACCAATCCCGACATCCGTCTGAACATGCATGTGGCAGAGGACCACTGCACCCTGTCACTCGACTCCTCTGGCGAGTCGCTCCACCGTCGCGGTTACCGTCAGGAGAGTACCGAGGCCCCACTGAACGAGGTGTTGGCCGCCGGCATGATTATGATGACCGGCTGGCATGGTGAGTGCGACTTCATCGACCCCATGTGTGGCAGCGGCACCCTGCTCATCGAGGCGGCCCTCATAGCCCGCAACATCTCCCCCGGCGTATTCCGCAAGAAGTATGCCTTTGAGAAGTGGGCAGACTTTGACCGCGACCTCTTCGATGAGATATACAATGACGACAGTCGTGAGCGCGACTTCGACGGGCACATCTACGGCTACGACATAGACATGAAGGCAGTGAACACTGCCCGTCTGAACGTGCGTGCCGCCGGTCTGACACAGGACATCAGCATAGAGCAGCGCGACTTCAAGGACTTCGTTCATCCTGAGAACAAGAGCATCATAGTGACCAATCCGCCATACGGCGAGCGTATCTCCACTCCCGACCTGTTAGGCACCTACCGCATGATAGGTGAGAGGCTGAAGCACGAGTTTTATGGCAACGAGGCCTGGATACTGAGTTACCGTGAGGAGTGCTTTGACCAGATAGGTCTGAAGCCATCCATCAAGACGCCATTGTTCAACGGATCTTTGGAATGTGAATTCAGGAAGTACGCCCTTTTCAGCGGCAAAATCAAAGAATTTCAGAGCGAGGGCGGTGTAGTGCGCACCGATGAGGAGCGCAAGGCCATGGCCGAGAAGCACCGTTTCAAGAAGAACCGTGAGTTCAAGCGTCGTCTGGAAGAAGATGCAGAGAATGCCGAGGCCGACATCAGGAGTTTCCAGTTCCATTCCATCCAGCGTGATGAGGAGCGCGAGCGCCGTCGCGAGGAGCGTGAGAGCCGTGGTTTTGGTCATCGTGAGGAGCGCGGTGGTTTTGGCAAGCGCGAGGAGCGTAACGA
>OMSQ01000098.1 GCA_900313805.1 uncultured Prevotella sp.
ATCGAGCAGTTGCGCTGGCAGAAGATCACTCCTCAGACCGATGTGTGGGGCGATGGCATGCCCAACTGGACCAAGGCATCTCAGGTGCCTGAGTTGCAATCACTGTTCACCGCTGGTGCAGCACAACCCTCACAGCAGGCTGCTGCTCCACAACAGCAACAGACTCAGCAACAGTATCAACAGCAGCAGACTCAGCAACAGTATCAACAGCCACAGCAGCAGTCGCAGCAGCAGATGTCGGCCTATCCTCCCAACTCGCATGTGGCAGAGTCCATCCTCGTCATGCTCTTCTGCTGCATGCCTTTCGGCATAGTGGCCTTAGTGCATGCCACCATGGTACGCATGTGCTACGATCGTGGCGACTATACAGCCGCCATGCAGCACTCTCAGACTGCCAGCAAATGGTTGAAGATAGGTTTCTTCATTGGCCTGGCTGTCATAGTGCTTTACGCCATTCTCGTCTTCGTGGTGGGTGTGAGCATTTTCAATGGTGCCAAGTACAACATGTGGAGGTACTAGCGCTCCATGTCGCTGACAACTAAGTGCGTGTGGGGTGGACTGGCCCTTATAGTTGCTGTATATGTCTATGCGGCCTTCGACCCTTCTGCACACCAGTGGTTTCCCAAGTGCCCGTATCGCATGATTACGGGCACCTTGTGCCCTGGGTGCGGCTCGCAGCGAGCCATTCATGCCTTGTTCAACGGTCAGTTTGGCAATGCCATGCACTACAATGCGGCTTTGGTCATCTCCATACCCTTTGTGGTGCTCTATGGCGTGGTAGAGTGGCAGCGGCGACGCTGGCCACGCCTGCACAGGGCACTCACCAGCACAGGTGTGATAATGACCATCCTTGCACTTATCATACTATGGTGGGTAGGGCGTAACGTTTGGCCGTTCATAGCACCGGCACTTAACATTTGATAAATAAATAATCATCTTCATCATGAATATATTAAAAGTTTTGCGATGGATCTTCTGCCTGCCGCTCGCTGTGGCCGTCGGAGCACTCATCATTTTCGTGTTCATGTTTCAGTTGCCGTTCGACTTCGAGGACCCCTTTGCCCTCTTCCTCATCACCGGCGTGCTTGCCGGACTGGGATATATGTGGGTGGGCACGGCCTTGGCACCTTCGCACAAATTGCTCGTGGGCGCTCTGCTCATTCTCATCCTGGCGGCATATACCGCATGGAACCTCTACGAGAGCATGACTATGGGATTCCCACTCACGGGTCTGGCACTGCTACTGCTGTTCGCTCTCGGCACCAGCATCCTCTTCCTGATAGTGAAGGCCATACTGATGCGCTGCAAGGCCAGGAAAGCCTGAGCGTTTCACTCCGAGCTATTATCTTAATTCACTCCCTGATTCCTAGGATTCAGGGAGCTTATTTTGTAATGATTACATTCTGGCCTTCTGCTTCTCTCCGGCACCCGATCCGCGGTACTTGCTGCGTGCCTCATTGAACTTCCATGTGAGGTCGAGTGAGAAGGTGCGACGGGCGGGATTTTCAGAATAGATTTCGCGAATGCCATACACTATGCCGGCACTTTTGCCGGTGTTGAACAGGTCGTAGCAGCGCAGGTCGACTGTCAGCGACCCCATTCTGTTGAGGTTGAAGTCGCGCTGCACGCCCACTGACGACATGAAGTTGCAACGGGTGACACGGAAGTTGTTGTAGTCGCCCTTGCTGGACCAGCGTATAGAAGCATTCAGTCGGAAACTGTGAGGCAGTTCGAAATCGTTGTTCCACGAAGTCCCCAGCCTTGGGTGATTGAGTGTTTTCATATACCCTTCGGCACATGGCGTCTTGTAATTTTGCAGAGAGCACGACACTGTCCATGTGGGATGCCAGATACCTATCACTGGCTGTGCCGTAGCGGTGATTGACAACTGGTTGTAGTCCTCGCTGCTGTTTATGGGGCGTACCAGACTCACTTGCGGGTCATCGGAACCAGGGTAGGGCTCAGTCGACATGGTTACAACGTCTTTTATCCGACTGTAGTTCACGTTGAAATTTGCCCATTTGTATGCTGCGTTCATCACTATGCTATGAGTGTAAGTGGGTTTCAGATAAGGGTTCCCGCTCTGATAGGTATAGCGGTTTACGTATATGGTGCTGCTGGTGAGGTTGCTGTAATTCGGTCGTTGTATGTCGCGACGGTATGATAGTGCCAGCTGAGCCCTGCCTATAGGTGCTGACAGAGTGAGGGTAGGAAACCAGTCGCCGTAGTTGCGACACATCTCATCCTCTCGCTGTCCGAAGTTGAAATAGTCATTGCTCAGATGCTCATAGCGCAGTCCCACCTGTGCGAACAGTCTGCCAAACTGTCTGCCGTATTCCACAAAGGCTGCCGCCGACTTCTCGTTTATCTCAGTATCTGTAGCTTTTACGGGCACTGCCTCGCTTGATGTGAATGAGTAGGCATCCGTTCGGTGGTTGTACGAGTACTCACCCCCGACGGACAGGTTGCCTTTCCACAGTGGGTAACTCAAGATGAGCTTCGACGCGAAGAAGTCGTTGCCGCTCTCAGTATTGCTCTCGATACTGCGCGAGGTGGAGACAGACATGGGGTCGGTGGTGATTTCTGTCGTGCTTCCTGGTGTGCTGGTCTTGTCAAACAGACCGTCGATATTCAGGTCTATGCTCAGGTTGCCCACCTTGCCGTTGTAATAGGCATTGAATATATGTTTACGGAAATTGTCATTGCTCCAGATGTCGCTTTCCGACCGTTCTTTGTACTCGCCGTTCTCGTAATTATCGGTCTTATACAAACTGTGTATGTTGCCGCTTGGGTGACGGTCGAATTTATAGAAGGCACCGAAACTGTGCTTCTCATTCACCATGTAGTTCACCTGCAACTGTGGCGACCAGCCCTTCCATACCATAGAGGTCTCCTGTTCTGACAGACCCTGATAGTAGTCGGGTCCTACATAGTAGGTGAGGTCGCTTTTCTGAAGTGACTTAGAATGTCCGTAGCGCCCTGCCCACAGCGAGGCAGTGATGTCCAGACCTCCCGTGCGGTAGTTTACGTCGAGGTTATTGGTCAGCGTGTGACTATATTGGTACAAGCCAGAGGCGTTGTCCTGAAAACTGAAGCCCTCGCCCTGTGCCTTCTTCAGGGTGATACGTACCACGGCCTTCACCGAGGCTGCATAGCGGGCTCCGGGGTTCTGCACCACGTCCACATGCTGTATCTGGTCAGACCTCAGACGTGACAGTTCGTTCATATCCTGCACCCTGCGCCCGTTGATATATACCTCGGCATCGCCGCGGCCCAGAACTTTCACACCGCCGTCACGTTCCGCTTCCAACATGGGTATTTTGTTTAGGGCATCGCTCACGCTGCCAGCCTTTTCCAGTATGGTTCCTGCAACCGTGGTGCGCATGGCATCCCCCTTCACACGCGTCTTGGGCAGCCGGCCCTTCACTACTACACCATCCAGTGCTTGTGTCTGGTTAAACCACTGTGTGGTGTCTGTGGAAATGCTGTCGTTCAACTGAGCAAAACATACCGTTGCCATCATCATCGCTGTTGTCATTACATACAGCCTCAAGTACATTGTTTTCATTATTGTTGTGTGTTTGAAATGTTTCGGGTCATCATCGACGCTGCAAAATTATGTATGCTCACTCGTTGTTACAAATAAGTGGGATATTCTGCATGCTTTTGTGATGAATGACATGCTTTCACACAATAACCCACGCTTTCTCTTCGTTATATCTGTGAACAACCTATACCGCAGCATTATGAAAACACTTATCTTATCATTAGCATTGTCATTCATTTCCCTGGGCCTGTATGCTACTGGTCAGGATGGTGAGGTTATATATGTAGATGGCGAACAATGGGAACTCCTGGGCAAGCCTGTATATGCCGACTCTATTCTTAATCGTGAGTTGAAGGCTGTTCTGCCCAGTCGCGAGGAACGTGGTTTTGTCACCTCCAACTGGTCGGGCTATACAGCATACTGGAGCATCCAGCAAGAGAGACTCTGTTTAGACAGCGTCTGTTATGATGTGTACGGCTCTGAGACGAAGACTGTTCGTTTGTCCTCAGACTTGCTGCGTCGCATCTTCAAGAAGTATGTAGACGGGAAGAGCATCGTTGCCACATGGTTCACTGGCGACCTGCGTCTGGCTAAGGGTAAAAAGATTTATTATGTGCACAGTGGATATCAGCGTCACTACGAGTCTGAGCGTATCGTCACGATAGATCATGGCAAGGTATGCGGCTTGAAAGACTATCAGAACTATGTGGTGGATGGCTTTGCCTTCGATAAGAAAATAAAGAACAATGCTGAGTTGCGTGAGATGTTTCCACTGCACCTTGAGAAATATCCTGAACTGGCAGGTATCAAACGGATAGTGTTCAGTGTCCGTCGGGCACGTGTAGACGATCAGGGGCATCTTGTGGAATGCGAGTTGAAGGTGCTCAGACCTGACGACAATCCACTCCTGGCAGATGAGATGGCTCAGGCTATGAAGTCATACTATCCCTGGCGTGTTTACTATATCAATGGTGAGTATCACGCATACGGCATTGATAAGTGCTCTTTCTCGTATATGTTAGATGAGTGACGGATGGTTTGGTGGATTCACCAAATAGCATTACCTTTGTGCGCTCATGAACAAGAGACAAAAAGAAATATTGACTGTCCGCCTCGTTAGCGTAGCATTTGCTATCCTTGCCTTCGCCGTTTTCCAGCCCCTCGGCATGGATAAGCTGGGGTGGCTGCTCTATGTGCACTTGCTGGCCATCTTGCTGTTGGGTGTGGGGGTATGCTATGTCTCTGAACTCATATTGACATATTTGCTGCACAAACCTTCTGCATCCGACAAGGGCGTAGACTACGTCATACACCGCAACCTGTGGTTTCAACTCATCAATACACCGTTGATGGCCCTTATGGTCTGCCTCTACTTACATTTTGCAATGAGTGCAAAGGGATTACCTTCGCCACTCAACCCTAAGGGCTATGCCACCATGCTGATGGTCTTGGCTTTCTGCTCATTTGCTATCGGACTGTATTGGAGATTTAAGTACCGCAGCCGATACCTGGCCATGGAACTGGAGGAGGCGCGAGTGTTGAATGAGGAATTGAAGAAGCTGCAGCCAAAGGTTAGCGGGCAACAAGAATTGATTACGTCAGAAACAGCATCTGACATTATCACCCTTGCCGGTACAACTAATGAAAACGTCACGCTCTGCGTATCTTTCCTGCTGTATATCGAAGCTGTTGGCAATTATGTAAAGGTGTGTCATCTGATAGACGGTCAGGTGCGTACCGACATGCTCCGTGCCACATCTAAACAGATGGAGCAGACCTTGCAAGC
>OMSQ01000117.1 GCA_900313805.1 uncultured Prevotella sp.
CTGCTGGTATGCGAGATGATGGCAAAGTTGGAATAAACACCCTGAGCCATTTCGGGAGATACCTCTATCTGAAGCTGGCCCTTCTGATTGGATTGGTTGTTGTTGTCCATAATGAATGTTGGTTTTATGTTGTTACTATTATATTCTTACATCACTCCTATCCACCTGAGTATGTCGTTCAGGTTGGCTACTATCATAAGGAGCATGAGTATGCCTATGCCGATATACTCGGCGCGTATCATGAACTTCTCGCCAGGGGCCTTGCCGGTGACCATCTCCCATATCAGGAAGAGCACATGACCGCCGTCAAGGGCGGGGATGGGAAGGATGTTCATGAAGGCAAGGATGATGCTGAGGAAGGCGGTCATGCGCCAGAACATCATCCAGTCCCACTCGGCGGGGAAGAGGCTGCCTATGGCACCGAAACCACCCAGTGACTTGGCTCCCTCGGCGGTGAACACGTACTTCAGGTCGCCCACATAGCCGCTCAGCACCTTCACGCCGTACTTGATGCCGGCAGGGAAGCTCTCGAAGAAGCCGTATTCGAGCTTGGTCTCCTTGTAGTATGTGAGCAGACTGGTCATGCCTACCTGCAGGGTGAGGTCGGGGGTGAGGACGGTGCTCACGGTGTCCGTCTTGCCGGTGTCCTTGTGTGTGAAGGCCAGCGAGACGGTGCGCACCTTGGTGCTGTCGGCCGCTGTCTTGGCGGCGGAGAGCACGTCTGCCAGTCGGCCGCGCTCGTTGGTGAAGGCGCTCCATGAGTCGATGGCGGTGCCGTTGAGGGCCACAATCTTGTCGCCTTTCTTCATGCCTATCTTCTCGGCTGGTCCGCCGGGCATCACGCTGTCTATCTCGGCGGGCAGCAGCGGGGTGACGAAGGTGGGCTGGTTCTTCAGCATGTCGAGGAGGGAGAGGTCGCCGGGCATGTTGATGCTCATGGCCTTGCCGTCGCGGATGATGTCGCAGCGCTTGGCATCTGCCAGGTCACGATAGAGGTCGGCGTCGAACTTGGTGAACTCACCCTGGTCGGTGCCCACCAGTATGTCGCCATCCTGGAAGCCCAGGGCCTTGGCCTCGCTGTTGAACTTCATGCCCATGGTCATGTCCTTCACTGACACATAGCTGTCGCCCCAGTGGAAGAGTACCATGGAGTAGATAAACAGCGCGAGGAGGAAGTTGACAAGCACACCGCCTATCATGATGAGAAGGCGCTGCCATGCCGGTTTGGCACGAAACTCCCACTTCTGCACGGGCTGCTTCATCTGCTCGGTGTCCATAGACTCGTCTATCATTCCCGCTATCTTGCAATAGCCGCCCAGGGGCAGCCAGCCCACGCCGTAGGTGGTGTCGCTGTTCTTGGGCTTCCACTTGAACAGGCTGCCCTTCCATTTGCCTATGCTCGGGTCGAAGAAGAGGTAGAACTTGTCTACCTTCACTCCGAAGAGCTTGGCGAAGAAGAAATGTCCGCCCTCGTGCAACAGCACCAGGATGGAGATGGCGAGCATGAACTGTAATAGTCGTATTAGAAAAATTTCCATGTCTTTGCGTTAAATGTATATGTGTTATTTCGTTGTCTCTAGCAAATCCCGTGCCACACTGCGTGCCTCGGCGTCGGTGGACACATAGCAGTCGTAGTCGGGGTGTGGCTCAAATGCCACTTTGTCCATGGTGCGCTCTATGATGTCGGCCATGGCGGCGAATGTGCAGCGGTCTTCGAGGAAGGCCCTGTTCACCACTTCATTGGCGGCATTGACTATGCAGGGCATGTTGCCGCCGCGGGCGAGGCTCTCGTATGCCAGTGCCAGACAGCGGAAACGACGCAGGTCGGGTTCGAAAAACTCCAGCGGCTGGCGGAAGAGGTCCAGACGCTCGCCACTCAGGCTGACGCGCTCGGGGAAGGTGAAGGCATATTGGATGGGCAGGCGCATGTCGGGCACACCGAGCTGCGCCTTCACTGAACCGTCGGCAAACTGCACGGCGCTGTGTACTATGGACTGCGGGTGAACGAGCACCTGGATGCGGTCGGCAGGAACGCCGAAGAGCCAGCGAGCCTCTATCACCTCGAAACCCTTGTTCATCATGGTGGCACTGTCGATGGTGATCTTGGCACCCATGTCCCAGGTGGGGTGGCGCAGGGCATCGCTCTTGGTCACTGTGGCCATCTGCTCGTCGGTAAAGGTGCGGAAGGGGCCGCCGCTGGCAGTGAGGAGTATCTTCTCTATCTCGTTGCAGTCCTCGCCCACCAGACTCTGGAAGATGGCGGAGTGCTCGCTGTCTACTGGCAGGATGGGGGAGTGGTGACGGGTGGCCAGGTCGCATATCAGTTCGCCTGCCACTACGAGTGTCTCCTTGTTTGCCAGGCAGATCTTCTTGCCGGCACGTATGGCATGGATGGTGGGTGCCAGACCGGCAAAGCCTACCATGGCGGTGAGCACCATGTCTATGGGACCAGCCTCTACTATCTCGCACAGGGCCTGACTGCCACCATACACCTTTATCTCGGGATGGGGACTGAGCAACTGGCGCAGGGGCTCGTAGCAACGCTCATCGGCTATCACCACTGCTGCGGCATGGTGGCGGACGGCTTGCTCTGCCAACAACTCATAACGGCTGTTGGCTGTGAGGCAGTACACTTCGAAACGGTCGCTGTGCTCTTCTATCACCTGCAACGCCTGGGTGCCTATAGACCCGGTGGAGCCTAATATACAAATCTGTTGTCTCATGTCATAAATCTAATAATCCTTCTGGCAGTGACATCACTATGCGATGACACTCGGTGTCAATGGCGGTTATGAGCTCGTCACTTACCGGTATCAACACTTCCTTGCCTTGTGGCGTCTGCACTTCAAGGAGCGTGTTGATGGTACTGGCATCTATGCCCGTGACGGTGCCCACGGGCGTCTCTCCGTCATACAGCTCATAGCCTATTACGCTGTGTATGTCGGCTGCGCTCTCCTCATCTGCCAGTTCCCTGGGGAAAAGCACCTCGCAACCTGTGAGTGCACGTGCCTGCTGCACGCTGTCCACATCGCAGAATTTCATGAGTACCGTGCTGTCATTGCGCCAGCGATACTCTTCTATGAAGAATGGTACTAATATGCCGTCTATGCGCAGCACCAGATAGTCGGCCTCCATACGGTCGAACACATCATTGTCTACATAGAGCGTCACCTCACCCTTCACTCCGTGAGCCTTGCCCACCTTGCCAATGGGCATCACCTGTTGTTCTGCTATCATCAGTATGTCACCCTCTGTATGTTGGCTCCCAGGGCGTTCAGTCGCCGTTCTATGCTTTCATAGCCGCGGTCTATCTGTGCTATGTTGTCTATGCGTGATATGCCTGAGGCCGACATGGCGGCGATGAGCAGTGCTATGCCCGCGCGGATGTCGGGACTGGTCATGCGGCCGGGACGCAGGCGCTTCTGATGGTCGTGCCCCACTACCACGGCACGGTGCGGATCGCATAGTATTATCTGCGCTCCCATGTCTATGAGCTTGTCTACAAAAAACAGTCTGCTCTCAAACATCTTCTGGTGTACGAGCACGCTGCCACGAGCCTGTGTGGCAACCACCAGCAATACCGACAGCAGGTCGGGGGTGAGACCAGGCCACGGGGCATCGGCCAGGGTCATGATGGTGCCGTCGATAAACGAGTCTATCTCGTAGTGGTCGTGATGGGGTATGTACAGACTGTCGCCCTCCTCCTGTATCTGCACACCAAGCCTGCGGAAGGCATCGGGGATGATGCCCAGGTTCTTCAGTGATACGTTGTCTATGCGTATGCCATCGCCCACCATGGCTGCCATGCCGATAAACGAGCCTATTTCAATCATGTCGGGCAGTATGGTATGGGTGGTGCCATGCAGACTGTCCACACCGACAATGGTGAGCAGGTTGGATGCTATGCCGCTTATCTTAGCTCCCATGCTGTTGAGCATGCGGCACAACTGCTGTATATACGGTTCACATGCTGCGTTGTAGATGGTGGTTGTGCCTTCTGCCAACACTGCCGCCATGATGATATTGGCTGTGCCGGTGACGGAGGCCTCGTCGAGCAACATGTCGCGGCCCTCCAGCCTGTCGGCATGAAGGGCATACACATCGCGCCCTTCTATACGTTCAAAGGTGGCTCCCAGACTCCTGAAACCCAGAAAGTGGGTGTCAAGGCGACGGCGCCCTATCTTGTCGCCACCAGGCTTTGCCACTACGGCACGGTGATAGCGTGACAGCAGCGGACCTATCATGAGCACGCTGCCACGCAGCGATGAGCATTTCTTCACAAACTCATCGCTCTCCAGATAGTCCAGATGCAGCTCGTCGGCTTGAAATACAAACTCGTCGGTGGAGGCTTTGGTCACCTTCACACCCATGTCCTGCAAGAGCAGTATCAGGTTGTTTACGTCGAGTATGTTGGGTATGTTCTTTATGCGCACCTCCTCACCAGTGAGCAGTGTGGCGCATATCACCTCCAGAGCCTCGTTCTTTGCTCCCTGCGGCGTGATGGTGCCTCGCAGCTGACGGCCGCCTTCTATGATGAATGACTCCATGGCTTACTTCTTTTTCTTCTTGCGTGGCTCGTTGTTGGCCATGAGTTCTTTCTCGTTTATCTTCTCGAAGCGGAAGGTGTTCAGATCCAGTCGTATGGCTCCGTTGGTATAGTGCTCCAGGTCGGCTGCCACCTTGGCGTCGGTGGCTGCACCATGGCTCCATTGCAAGAGGGATTTCTTCATCTGGTTGGCTGTCTGCCGCACCAGCTCATCGCGCTCCCTGCCTGCGGGCATGGTCTTCAACTGCTCGAACACTTCAAAGAGCATGTGACCGTAATGGCGCACGGGAATGTCCTTCATGGGGTAGGGCAGCGGCTCGGGACGTGTGCTCAGGTTCTCTGCCTGATGCACATCGTATGGGTAGTCGATGTCGAGTTGGAAATTGCTCATGAGGGCCAGATGGTCCCAGAGCTTTTGATTATACTCGCGACTCTCACGGTTCTGGGGAAACATACGCTGCATGATGCTGATGATGGTCTCGGCACAACGTTGACGCTCAGCCTTGGTGGGCAGGGTCATGGCGTGTTCTACCATCTTCTGTATCTCGCGGCCGTATTCGGGCAGTTTCAGCGCGTCGCGCTGAGTATTATAGTCCAATCCGTCGATGTTCATATTCGTCTATGTGGGGTTATATCAGTTTCTTTGGTGTCTTGGCAACAAAGTCTTTCAGATAGAAGGGCACGAAATATGCCACGTCTTCTGTCTGTCCGCGCAGCAGTCTCTGTTCTGCCAGGGGAAACATGTTCTTGGCCAGCGGCAGTATGCCGTCTATCCACCGTGCATTGGGATGTTGTATCACCTCACGGCACTTGTCGGCACCATTGCCCATGAAGTACACGGGGTGCTGGTCCAGCCATTCTTTGTAGGTGTCGGCATCCACTATGTCGGCCTGTGTGCCACGCACTTCGTGCAGGGCACGGTCGTACACGGCGGCATACACCTCCATGCGGCGGGCATCTATCATAGGACAGAGCAAGGCATCATCCTCCAGCTCCCTGCCAAGCAGCACGGGCACTGTGAGCAGTTGCAGAGTGGGCACACTTAGCAGGGGTATGCCGAGTGCATAGCAGATGCCTTTGGCCATGGACACGCCGATGCGCAAACCTGTGTATGAGCCAGGACCACTGCTCACGGCCACGGCATCCAAAGGGATGGCATGACTGTCAATGAACGAGAGGGCCTGGTCTACGTATGTGCCCAGCAATTCGGCATGATGCTGGCCAGTGAGATCCTCCTCGTGGTATATGCACGCACCATCCTCGCTCACGGCTACACTGCACACAGAGGTACTCGTGTCAATATGTAGTATGCACGACATAATGAATTATTAATTTAAAATAGTGTGCAAAAGTAGTCATTTTTCTGCAGATTTTATTACTTTTGCATAAAATTATTGGATGCGACGTGAAAATGCCTATACACCATGACTTCAGCACATCCATATCACTTTTTTACAATTAGTTGAAAATGATACAGTCAATGACAGGCTACGGCCAGGCCGTGCTCCCCTACAGAGAGAAAAAAATACATGTCGAGATAAAGTCGCTTAACAGCAAGACTCTCGACCTGTCAACACGCATAGCACCCCTCTACCGCGAGAAGGAACTGGAGGTGCGCCAATGTGTGGCTGCTGCCCTGGTGCGTGGCAAGGTAGACGTATCGGTATGGATTGAGAAGGATGCTGCTGCCGAGGGTGTGCCCATCAACGCTCAGCTCGTGGCCAGCTACTACAAACAGTTGCGACAGTTGACGGCCGACTATGGCATCCCCGAGCCACAGGACTGGGTGGCCACCATCATGCGCATGCCCGATGTGATGTCACGCACCGAGATAGAAGTGTTCGATGCCGATGAGTGGCAGACAGTACGTCAGGCTCTCGCTCAGGCCATTGAACAACTGGTGGCATTTCGCAAACAGGAGGGGGCGGCCCTCGAGAAGATGTTTACAGAGAAGGTTGGCAATATAGAACGGCTACTGGGCACGATAGAACAGTATGAGCGAGGCCGTGTGGACCGTATACGCTCGCGCATAGAGGATGCTCTCACTTCTATATCAGCTGTTGACTACGACCGTAACCGACTGGAGCAAGAGATGATATACTATATCGAGAAACTGGATATCAGCGAGGAAAAACAGCGACTGGCCAATCATCTGAAATATTTCCGCGACACCATGGCCGACGGCGAGGCGCAGGGAAAGAAACTTGGTTTCATAGCCCAGGAGATGGGACGAGAAATCAATACCACTGGCTCGAAAAGCAATCAGGCAGAAATGCAGAATATAGTGGTGATGATGAAAGATGAATTGGAACAGATAAAGGAACAGGTACTCAACGTATTGTGATAACATGGCAGAGAAACAAGGCAAACTAATCATCGTGTCGGCTCCCAGTGGGAGCGGCAAGAGCACAATCATAGGTAAACTGATGCAACACGACGACCTGCGACTGGCGTTCAGCATATCGTGCACCAGCAGAGCGCCCAGGGGTACGGAGAGGGACGGCGTGGAGTATTTCTTCCTCTCCGAAGAGGAGTTTCGCCGCCGCATACAGGCTGATGAGTTCCTGGAGTATGAGGAAGTGTATCCGGGACGCTTCTATGGCACCTTGAAGGCACAGGTGGAACAACTCTCTGCCGAGGGGCATACTGTGGTGTTCGATGTCGACGTGAAGGGCGGCATCAATATCAAGCGCCATTATGGTGAGCGTGCACTGAGCATTTTCATTCAACCACCATCGATAGAGGAGCTGCGACGCCGTTTGGAGGCTCGGGGTACCGACAGTGCCGAGGTGATAGCCACTCGTCTGGAGAAGGCTGCATACGAGCTGACCTTCGCATCGCAGTTTGACCGTGTGCTGGTGAATGATGACTTGGAACAGGCACACCGCGAGGCATACGATATGGTGAGCAGCTTCCTGAAGGATGAGTAGGCGTATCGGACTCTTTGGCGGCACTTTCAACCCTATACATCACGGTCACCTCAGGTTGGCACGTGCCATACAGCGGCGGGCAGGGCTCGACGAGGTGTGGCTGTTGGTCACTCCGCAAAACCCATGGAAGGAACAGCATACGCTACTCGCTGACGACATCCGCCTGCAGATGGTACGGGCAGCAACGCGCAGGTGCAGGCATCTGGTGGCCTCCGACTATGAGTTCCACCTTCCTCGTCCGTCGTACACCTGGAACACGCTGCAGGCGCTGAGCGTGGATTATCCCGATGTTGAATTTGTCCTTCTGGTAGGTGGCGACAACTGGCAGCGCTTCCCACAGTGGTTTCGTCATGAGGATATACTTGAGCATTATCATATCGTGGTATATCCCCGTAGTGGCAGTGATGTGGACATGACATCGCTGCCGGCCAACGTGCAGGTGGTGGAGGCTCCTCTGATGGATGTGAGCAGCACTCAGATACGCCAGTTGGTGCACGACGGACTGCCCTATCGCCATCTGGTGCCGGCAGCTGTGGCGGATATCATATCACGCCGCAGGCTGTACTTGTAGCTCAGGCGTGTCTCTCTCTGCCCGTGGCCTTGCGCCAGCGCCGTTTTATGGCCTTGCCTATGGCAGAGAAATTGCCATGACGCAGGTTGAGCCACAGTTCCTCCATAGAGCGCCCTGCCTTCACCCACGGGTGTCCCCAGGCGTTGGTCTTATACAGCCTTTCCTTGTACGACACATCCTCTATCACATACTTCGGATGTCGCAGCGGAAATTCCATCTCGTGGCGTTTCATAGTGAAGATGCGCCTGTAGGCCTTGGGAGTGGTGTCTATGCTGCCACCGAAGTGCGTGGAGTCGGCACTCAGTCCCAGGTTGTTGATCATGTTCTTCTGAGGCATTATGGCCAGTTGCGAGTGCAGCAGCATGCTAGCCCAGAAGATGCTCTCATAGTATTCCTTGCCTGTGGCACGGTGGTTGTGGCACATGGGTATGAAGTCCTTGCGATAGCGCCGTTGACGACACAGTTCGGTCAGCCGTCTCATGCCCTCCTCATCGTCAAGGAAGGCGTAGTCGCCCTCCCACTGGTCTGTCACACGTCGCCATGACGCCCAACCCCAGATGGCAAAGATGGATGTGAAGAAGTAGCTGTCTGTGCACTGTGGCGTCTGCTCATCCTCGTTAAACCCACATATCATGGCTATGCGCTCATCGTGCTCGTAGCGGTCGAGCATCTCCTTGCAGAAGGGGAAGAACGACTGTGAGGGCACATCATCGTCCTCCAGCACTATACACTTGTCGGTATGCGAGAAAGCCCATTTCTGCGAGAGGTATTCTGAAGGGTCGCAACCGTAGTTGCGCTCCTGATATTTCCGGTGTACCTCGCACTCCCAGTCTATGTCGGCCACCACCTGCCTGCAGGCTTTTATGCCCGCCATGTCGCGCTCCCCACGCGGACCGTCCTGATAGAGGAAGAGACGGGCCGGTCGTGCCTTGCGCACCTCGTCAAACACAGCCTTCAGGTGATCAGGACGGTTGAAGAACAGTATGAGTACGGACACGTCATTCTTTGCAGGATGTTTCATGGCTTTCTGATTTTTGATTTTATAAACGTCACACACTCTTCAAGTATCACGGCATGTGCCAGTCGCATCACCACATAGTAAAGCAAGGCGGCCACGGCTATGCGGGCAATGAGTAGCAGCCACATCGAAGATACTGGCAGGGTGATGAAGTAGGTGACCACCATAACCGCCAGGGCTGCCAGGGCAAAGGGCAGTACGTCGGCCACGAGCATGAGTAGCTTGTAGCCCGTCAGACGACGGACAAACACCCACCACACCAACAGCCACGACACATGCAGCACAGTATAGGCTACTACCATGGTGCGCACACCGTAGGAGTGTAATAGCAACATCAGTGCTATCTGCATTATGCCCAGTGCGAGTGTCACCCACATATATATGTCACTACGTCCCTTGCTCACCACCAAGTTGGAGAGCATGGTGCTGATGGGTATCACGGCTCCTGCCACGCAGAGAATACGCAGCAGGTGGGCCGACTCTGCCCATTTGTCGGTGATGGTGACGGTGATAAACTCCTCGGATACCAGTCCCAGTCCCAGCAGCAGGGGGAAGGCGAGAAAGGCCACCAGACGCACCATCTTGCGGAAGGCTGCCAGTTGCCTTTGTCGTTCCTCATCGAGTGCCACAAGCACGGGTTGTGCCACCTGTGCCATCATGTTCTGTACCAGCAGGTAGCATTTCTGGTTCCATTGGTTGGCCTGATAGTAGTTGCCTGCACCGCGGGCTGTGAAATAGCGACCTATGAGGATATTGAGTATGTTGCCGTTGATATGTGTGAGTATAGCGGATATCAGCATCCTGACCCCAAAGGGAAACATGCGTTTGATTGGTGCCCAAGAGAACTGCAGGGTGGGGCGCCAGTCGGAGTGGTACCATAGCAACAGGGTGTTGATGAGTATGAATAGGTTGGTCTGGGTGGCAAGCGACCAATAGGCGAAGCCTTGCCACGCCATGAGGGCACCTGCCACGGAGGATACTATCACAGCCGTCATGCCTGTCTGTGCTATTTCCTTGATGCGCAGGTTCTTGGTGAGATAGGCTGACTGTGCCACACCCCATGAGGCGAACACGAAACTCAGGAATGCGTACCTGCTAAGGGGCACAAGGTCTTCATTGTCGTAGTAGTCGGCTATCAGTGGTGCGGAGAAAAACAGGATGAGGTATATGCCGCCGCCCATCATCACGTTAAACCATAAAGCACTGTTGTAGTCTTCGTGCTGCGGGTTCTGCATGTTTACCAGCGCCGATTTGAATCCGCTGCTTTGCAGTTCACTGGCTATGAGCGAGAAGATGCTGATCATGGCCATCATACCATAGTCGTATGGCGAGAGCAGGCGTCCCAGTATGATGCCGAAAACCAGACCCGTGAGTTGCTGGATGCCATTGTTCATGCCACCCCAGAACAGCCCCTTTGCAGTCTTCTCCTTCAGTGTCTCCATGTGGTCAGTCGTCTATCCGCATCTCCGAAGCGTGCGGTGTTATCTCGTCTATGTCGGGCAGTTGCATGTAGTCGCCGTATATCTGCCGCAGCATGTGGTCGGCATCGTGGGGCACGGGCAGTTGGTGCCCCTCGAAGATGTGTGTGGTCAGCGGGAATATGTCGGTCTTGTATCTTCGGTTATGGAAAGGTATGCCCAGTCCGGATGTTACGATATGTGCTCCTGACAGCCGGTTGAGCACTCTCAGTATGGGATGAACTATGTTCAGGTTGAAGCGTGTCAACTGTCTTATCCGTCGGAGTTGCTTCTTGTCGTCCTGGCTCGTACGCCACATCTTGTACACGTGTCCGTGTGCCGTTTCCGACCATTTATGTAGCGTCAGCCGTTGTTCTTCCAGGGGAAAGATGTCGATGAATACCCCGCGGTATTTGCATGCACGGTCATAGTCGTTGGTTTCGTTGAGGAATGAGCGCAGGTCGCGCACCTTGGCATAGCAGTAGAAATAGCCGGGGTCGGTGTCTATCGTCTGTACTGCCATGGTCTCAGGCAGTTCCTTGCTGAGCACTTTGAGCAGTCTGAGGTAGTCGCCGCGCATCATCTCTATGTCCAGATCGTCGTCCCAGGGTATGAACCCGTCGTGGCGAATGGCACCTATCAGTGTGCCGCTACTCAACCAGTACTGTATGTCGTGGCGGCGGCATATCTCGTCTATCGCCACCAGCATGTCGAGCATGCGCAGCTGTTGTCTGCGTATGGGTGAACCTTCGGGATTGAAGCGCTCCCTCAGCATCTGCTGTTCTTCTCTGGTGAGTGGTGCCTTCATCGCTTTCTTTGTCATAGTGGTAAGTCTACTCGTCTGCCGTCTTTCTTCACTATCCGTGCCGGATTGCCTGCCACCGTACAGTGGTCGGGTACATCTTTGTTTACCACAGCACCAGCTCCTATGGTCACGTGGTTGCCTATGTGAATGCCGCCGAATACTGTGGCTCCGGTGAATATCTTTACGTCGTCGCCTATCACTGGCCGTTGCTGCCTGCCGTCATTGCCCAGCGTCACCAGTTGCAGGCAGTAGAAATTACGGCCTATCTTCTCGGCGTTAAGATAGGTGGCGTATGAGTGCTCGAAGTGTGCTCCCGCTCCTATCTCCGGACACCATATATGCATGGTTCTTTCGGGTGGCAGCATCCATTTCATGAATACTGCCACATATTCGCCCATCCGGTAGTATAGCAGGTTGCGGAATGTGCGCTCGCGTGTGCAGGACTTGATGAGGTTGACGACTGTCCCCTTGCCGTCCTGACATTTCATCAGATCGGCATCTATGCGCTTCCTGTGCGTCAGATAATACAATATATGTGGTACCATCCTCAGTGTTGAGGCTGATAGTAGCACCGCCTGCGTAAACCTATTCATGCGGACAAAGTTAGTGCAAGTTGAGAGAAGAACAAAATAAATGGCACAAAAAATAAGTGACAGAGAGCATTCTGCTGCTTCCTGCCACTCAATGTCTTTCGGGATCGCCATCCTGAAATGTGTTGTAAACACTTTATAACCCTTAATACCAATAAAATGATAAAAACTTATTAAAATGAACTCAAAAAATTCTACTAAAGTAACTACTAACTTATAACATTCAGAAACTACGCTAAGTTTCCACTTGCAAATATAGCGGAAATAAATGCTGGCTACTTTAACAAATGTTTCTTCGTATAGAAAAAATGTTTCGTTGAAACAAAATTGTGATAAATGAAACAAAATTGCAATTATATTCGCATTATGGTCATTATTGCATAATAATGGCGGTGGTGGCAAAATCATTGCCACCACCGCATAAAATATCAATGCTAAATACTGTTTACTTAATGGTTTTCTGCTGATTTGCGCGATCAGCGGAGCTTACTTCCCTTTTGAAACAGTCGACATTCTTCTTACCGCCCCTGCCATCATACTTTGTGGTGGCATTCTTGCTGCCCATGGAATTGGTGCCTTTAATGGAGGCATCCTTGCTCTTGTCTATGGTGTTAATCTTACCCTTGCTTGCGGAGATGGTGGAGTTTACCTTCACTTTCTTGGGGTTCTGTGCATCTGCATTCAGCGAGAACGACAGAGCAGCTATCATTACTGCTGCGCTAAGGAAATATCTCTTCATAATTGTAAATGTTTATAAGTGATTAAATAATGTCAATTGTCCTGCAAATATATCCAAAAAACTACATATTGCAAACAAATGTGTGGAAATAATTCCGATTTTAGCGAATTTTAAACAATTTGGCTATGGCAAACCAAAGGTGCATGACTACTGTGGTGGCAAGTCCGTAATGACTTCGCATCACCTGGAAGCGTTCGTGCAACGACTCTTTATGGTGCTCCGTGGTGGCACCCTCTTCTAAGTAATGTGCCACTACGCCATCCACCTTCACCATGGGCAGATGCCGTCTGTCGGCCTCTTTCATCACTCTTATGCACCAGTCCACATCAGCAGAATAACGGTAGCTGAGGTTGTAATTGACGTTGCGTGCTATGTCGGTACGGGCATAGAAGGCCTGATGGCAAACCAGCATGCCACGGCGGAAAGAGCGCCAGGTCAGGGTGTCGGGAGCTCTGAGATGACGGGGGCGAAGCACTGTGCCGCTGTCATCCACTATGTCGGTGTCGCCGTATATTACTGCCGGCATATCAGACTCTGTATAGTTGTCTGCCTGCTGCATGACGCGCGTGAGGGTGGAGGCATCTGCGAGTCGGTCGCCGGCATTTAGGAAACAGACATAACTGCCTGTGGCCAAGCGCAAGCCCTTGTTCATGGCATCGTATATGCCATTGTCTGGCTCGCTTACCACATGCAAAGAAATGTGAGAACCTGACTGCGCACATAGGCGCTCGTAGGTTCTCACTATGTCCATGGTGCCATCGTCAGATGCACCGTCTATTATGATATGTTGTATGTGAGCGTAGTCCTGGAGCATCACACTATCAAGCGTGGGTTGCAACACCCGCTCGGCACGGAAGGTGATGGTGACCAGGCTGACGGTCATCATATATTGTAGTTCTTTGTGGCTAAGGCCTGATTGTACACCTCTATGTACTTCAGCGCCACATTACGCTGGGAATAGGCGGTCGTCACCTTCTTTATGGCATTGTCGCTGAGCATCTGGTAGTCGGCTTCGCACAGGCACCAATAGATACCGTGAGCCAGATCCAGGCTGTCGCGATATTTTGCCACATAACCGTTCTTCTCGTGGTCTATTTCCTCAGGTATGCCACCCACCTTGAAACCGACGCTCGGCACGCCGCAGGCAAGTGCCTCCATTATGGTGTTGGGCAGGTTGTCCTCAAGCGAGGGGAGCACGAACACATCGGCGCTGTTGTACACATCTGCCACCTTTTTCTCTTCGTGTATATAACCAAGAGCATAGACGGGCAGAGCCAGATGGTTATCAAAATTCTCGGAATGTCCGCCCATGATGGCTATTACGGTGTTTTCCTTCATCTCCGGACGCTCAGCCACGAGACGGTCGATGGCCTCTATCATGAAGTCCATGCCTTTGCGGCGGTCTGTCACCCTCTGAGAGACGAAGAGTATTATCCGCTTGTCGGTGGGCAGGCCCACGCGAGTACGTGCCTCCTGCTTGTCCTTCCTGCAAAATACATGGGTGTCTATCGTGTTGGGTATGTTGGTTATCTCCTGTCCGCGCAGCAGTGCACTCTTGCGTGAGAGGCCTTCCAGCCACTTGCTGCACGCCACGAAGGAGATGTTATTGCCCTGGAAGAGTTGGTTCTTGCGGTGCCAAACCCTGTTGGCAAGGTCTTTCTTAGAACCCTCGCCAGGCAGGAACGGACAGTTGCCGCAAATGGTGGTAAACGCCTGACAGCCACGGGTGTAGTGGCAGATGCCGGTAGCAGGCCATGCATCGTGCATCGTCCATACCACGGGCTTGCCCGAGTTGAGTATCTTGCGAATGCCAGTAAGAGAAAGCATTCCCTGATTGATCCAGTGCAGGTGTATGATGTCGGCTTCTTTGAATTCCCTCATTGTGGTAATGTCGGTACCCATCGAGGCTGTATCAATGTCGAAAAGGTGCTTGCGCGAGAGATGCAGGGCAGAATAGATCTTCCAGCGTTCCCACAGAAAATTCCATCTGGAGAACCAGCTCTTTTTCAGACCGACAACGGTGATGTTGTCACTGTCCTTGTCTCTCACCAGCATCTTGGCTTTCACGCCATTGTTGTTCAATGCCTCCATCAGACGGTTGGCTGCAACGGCTGCGCCACCTGTTTTCTCACTTGTGTTAACTATAAGAACTCTCATGTTATGGTGTTTTGAGTGAACAAAGATATAGAAAAAACACGTTCCACCAAAAAAAATAACAAAAAATGTCGCTGTTTGCGCACACAACGGTTGATGTAAATCAATTAAAAGGCGTTTTTCTGGAGTTTTATGGCAGATCCTATTGACATGGGGTGAAAAATGTAGTATCTTTGCAGTGTCAAAAGGTTAATAGATTGTTTAGGTTAGTAGTAATAGATTTAGGTTTTTAGTTATTAGGTTTAAGGTAATTAAGAAGATTGTTTAATCTGGACAACAAAGGAGGCCGTGAGGTTCCCTTTGATTTTTAAGAAAAGGATTTTTAGTTAAACATACGAATGTGCTGCAATCCAAGTGAGGGTTGCAGCACATTACTTTTATGTTTTTATATCTCTTGGGAAGGTGTCACTCTGATACAGTGTCTTTGGTTATTAGGGCCACAGCGTAAGCGCTTATGCCTTCTTCTCTGCCTACGAAGCCCAGTCGCTCGGTAGTTGTGGCCTTGATGGAAATGCGATCTTCGTCTATCCCCATCACTTGAGCCATGCAGGAGCGCATAGCGGGTACATGAGGATTGATTTTTGGGCGCTCTGCACAGACGGTGGCATCAATGTTGCCTATATGGTAACCTTTTCCTGCCAGCAGTTCTACCGTACCCTTAAGTATCAGTTTACTGTCCATATCGAGTGTGTCGGCAGAGGTGTCGGGGAAATGATATCCTATGTCGCGCATGTTGGCTGCGCCGAGCAGGGCATCGCAGATAGCATGTATGAGCACATCGGCATCGCTGTGCCCCAGCAGGCCTAAAGTGTGGGGTATGCGTATGCCTCCCAGCCAGAGGTCTCTGCCCTCTACCAGCCGGTGTACGTCATAGCCCATGCCCACTCTGATATCCTTCATGGCTGTCAGCGACGCTTAAACAGGTCTTTTATGCCATCCATGTCAAAGGCCAGAGTGAAGCGAAGGGTCTGATCCAGAGGATTACTCTTGGTTGTGGCTATCACATATCCGGCGTCAAGTGAGAACACACTCATGCGGAAACCGGCACCCACGGTGAAATACTTACGGTTACCCTTATTTTCACTCTCATGGTGATAACCTGCACGGATGGAGAACTGGTCGTGATACACATATTCGGCACCTATGCTCCACTGTATCTCCTGCAACTCCTCCTTGAAACCATTGGGGGCGTCGCCAAAACTCTTGAAGATACCGCTTATGCTCGATATGTCGTAGTAGTCTTTCTGCACTCGTTCCATATAGTCCTCGGTGCTCTCTCCTTCCTTTTGCTTAGGATAGGTAGGCACCAGCAGCTTGTTGGCATCGGCGGCTATGGTGAAACGGTTGTACTCATTGACAGGTACCATGAGCGAGGCGCCAAGACGCAGGTTAGTGGGGATAAACTCGCTGTTGTCATCGCCGCCGAAGGTGATCTTACTACCTATGTTGCTGATATTCATACCCAGGCCCAACTGACATTCGCGGTCGCCGATGTTCACATAGTCTTGGAAGTACATGGACAGGTCGGCAGCGAAGGCACTGCCAGGACTGGTGTCTTCAGTGTAGTCGTATGTGAGGTCGGAGTATATCCATCTGACGGCGGCACCAAGTGAGAACTTCTCGCTCAGCATGAGTGAGTAGGCCACGTCGACCGACATCTCGTATGGTTTGATGGTCATGTCGTTTGAGCCGTCCAGCGAACTGTTGGTATAGACCTCACCCAGAGAGAAATAGCGCAGCGAGCCTGATATGGCGCTGTAGTCGCCTATGCGGTAGTATCCGCTGAGGTATGCCAGGTCCATGTCGCTCACCAACTGGCGAAGCCACGGCGTGTAGTTGAGTGCCACGCCGGCACGTGATATGCAGAACGGATATTTGGCGGGGTTCCAGTATTGCGACACCACATCAGGGTCAGTGGCGGCACCCACGTCGCCCATACCAGCCGAGCGGGCATCGGGGGCGATGGTCTGTGAGGTCACGGAGGTGTTCACGGGGTTGAACATATCTTCCTTCTGAGCCGAAGCAGTGAGTGCCACTGCCGTGAGCATCATAGTGGCAAATAGTCTTGTATTCCTTTTCATCTTGTTTTCTTCTCTTTGCGTAGACGTATATTAGAACGCACTACAACACTAATTATTGCCTATTATCACCAGTTTCTTGGCTTTGGAGGCTTGTGTGCTGCCATCGCTGCTGATGAGCACCCTATAAAGATAAACGCCTGTCTGCAACCGCTGACCGCCGTCGGTGGTCAGGTCCCAGTCCATGATATAGTTGCCCTCTGCCGACTCACCGCTCTCCGTGTGGCGCCATAGCAGTCGGCCGCTCATGTCAAACACCTCCAGTTCCACGTCGAGGGTGCTCCCCATGCGGTCGTGGGAGATGATGAAGGTGGTGTAAGTGGTGGCGGGGTTGACGGTGCAGTTCACTTCATAGAGCGTGGGCTCAAGGGCTTGCAGCACCTGGAAGTTGAGTACAGCCGTCGATGAGTTGTTGAGCACATCCCAGGCGCGGAACGTGAGCTGGTGCATGCCAGGCGAAAGTGCAGGTATGCTGTAGTAGGTCTGCCCCGACGTATAACTGCCATAGTCGAACGTGAAGTTGTCGTTGAGATTGTACGATCTCTGCATCTCGCCGTCGATGGTGAGCTGCAGGTCGTGACCTATGCCTGTGCCAGCGGCATTTATGCCATCTTTGTCGGTGAGTCTCGCCATGAAGAATGGAGTGGTGTTTACTGCTCCGCCATCAACGAACGACGGGGTGTTGAGATAGCAGTATATCGATGGTCCCACTCCATCGGTGCCGTGCTCTGATGTGCCAGAGAGAGTGAAACCGCTGAAGGCCCCGTGGGCTTCTATCTCGTGATTGTCGTCCACGGCGTACAGGTTCATCAGTCCCTCGCCCTCGGCGTAGTTGATGTCAAGGGGTACGGCGAAGGTGAATTCAAATTCACCATCGTACACACTGTTAGTGCCATTGTACAGGGTGTTGATGCGGTCATAGAAGGAGATGGGGGTCGGTGTTTCCGTCTTGTCGTTCATGCGTCCTACACGCAGTTCTTTGGTGTCTCTCACCACTGTGGTTATGTCGCCTGTGAAGTCGGTGATTTTCTCACCGTTGCTCTCCACGTGTCCCTTCACGGTGACCACTTGTCCGGCATGCAGTGCAATGTCCTGTCCTTCAACGGGTTTGATACCGTTCACCTCGTCCACCACTACCTTCCTCGTGGGCAGGTTCAGGCGGAGGGCAGGGTCGCCCAGCAGAGAGTATTGGAGCTTGTTTTCCGTACGATCCTCGCGGCTTGTCACCAGGTAGTTCTTTGTCAGTCTCTGTGCCTCGCCCAGAGTGTTGGCCCTGCCGTCGTCGTTCACTGCAAGCACATTGCGCATGAATGCTCTGTTGATGACATAGTTGTAGTTGGTCCACACTGTGCGTGTGGTGCCGAAGAACGCCATGCTGCCGCCCTTGGCATTGAGTATGCACTCCTCGCCTATGTTGGTCGTGGGACCGTCGAAGGGTGACACATCGCACGAGGCAGTAATCCACAGAGGCATGTGCTTGTTACTGAACTGTTGGAAATCGTTGAGTGTCAGCACTCGCTCGTGGGATATGCTTATCTCGGAACCGTGACCGCCATAGTCCATGATGAGGGCACCCTCAGCCTGCTGCTGTTTTATAAGCCTTGTCACCTCGGGATAGGTGTTGCCTGTGGCAGAGGTCTCGCGCTGGTATACGTCCCACATCACACGTTTCAGCAGATAGCCCGGCTTCTCCTCCTCTATGATATTGGCCACAGCATTCACATCGCGCATGTGTGTGTTCCAGTCGCCATCATCGCCCATGAACATGATAATGTTCTGCCACGGACCGGCATCTTCGTTTTCCATATAGGCTATGCTCTTGTCAACCAGTATTTTTGCCTGCTGCTCATCGCGCACGGGGAAGCGTCCCACAGCCATGTCGAGCTTGTCGGTGACGGGTGAACCGCCTTCACCATCATCGAGCAGGCAATAGAAGCCGTCGTCAACATAGCAGGTCACTTTGCTGAATGAGTTTTCGCTCTCAAAGCATAACAGGAAGTCGTCAGGAGAGAGTAGTCGGCTGTCGTTCGTTACCATGCGGTTGTCCCACATACCATCGCCGAAGAGCAGCAGATAGCGGGGCATGTCCTTCTCGTCTGCTGCCCTGTCGTAAAGCATCTTCAGGTAGCGACGGTAGGCATTCACATCGGGAGTGCCTGAAGAGAACTCGTTGAAGAGTTCGTCGGCTGGCACTATGGTCACCCTGAGCCCGTCCTTCTGCCTGTGGTAGTCGGCCAGTCGCTGGGCTTGGGTGAGCAGCTTTTGGCTTGTGGGTATGATAATGACCATGTCGGCGGCACCATGACTGTGCAGGTCCTGATTGGTGATGTTGTGCACGTATTCGGCTGCTGGCCATGGTTGGGAGAGTTTGGGTGCTGCTACGGGTTCCGTGGTGTAGATATCTACGAAGTCAAGATGTATGGTGCCACTCATGGCGGTAATGGTCACTTCGTTGGTGTTCTGCAGGTTATCCACCTGGAAGGTGCGTGAGGCTTGGTTCGCCACGTAGTTGCTCAGCAGTGTCACGTTTATGTTGCCCAACGTGTTGCCGTTCAGTTTTATCTCTGCCGTACAACTCGGTGTTCCGCTTATGTTTACTGCCAC
>OMSQ01000192.1 GCA_900313805.1 uncultured Prevotella sp.
CCGCACCTGTATGTTCACATCGTTTACCACAGTGCGCTTGCCATATCTCTTCACCAGTCCCTCGGCACGTAGCACAGAGTGCTCCGCTGTGCCAGAGGTATCTACTATCTTGTCTGTCATATATGGTTTTCAGCTTTTTGGGAAACAAAGTTACAACTAAACGAAAAGATAACAAAACAAAACGCGAAGTATTTTGTTTTCATCTTATCTGCAGGCAGAATATTAAGCGATTCGCAGTAGCATTATCCTTTGCACGGCAGGAATGCCGTGCACTCCTAAGTTACTCTGCTGCAATAAGCGTTATCAGGAGCCCACGGCATTCCTGCGGTGCGTAGAGCAATGTCACAAGCACTTTATGCTTTTCAGCCCCGAAGGGGCGACAAGAACACAGGCAGGGATGTAGCGAAGCGAAATCCCTGATATACAACGATTTGAAAAAAAGCCCTGGAAGGGCGACGGAGAAATACATTATGCTATAAAACTAATTCAGCCGCAAAAGGAGCGTTTCGCTCCTTTGCGGCTGAATTTACATCATCCCGAAAGATCACGGCAGACATGCTGCGTCAGTTCTCCCACAGATTGCCCCACTTCAGCGTGGGTTCGTCATCGTAGAAGTCATCATCTTCGTCGTAATCGAAGAGTGACGTCTTGTTACCTTCGGCTTCGCCGTGACCGTCGTCTTCACCTTTTTTCACTGATACGCCTACGAGATTTTCTGCGTCCAACAGGCTACTGGCCTTTATATTCACTACTTCTGAGTTTGGCGTCTGATATGTTTTCTTTTCCATCGTAATCCTGGTTTTTATCATTATCGAACAAATACTTTTCTCACACTGCCATCCTTATGAAGGACGATATTCAGACCCTTCTGCAACTCAGTGTGCTGTCTACCCTGAGCATCGTATATGGCGCGTGCACCGTTCACCGCTTCGCGCTGGTCGGCTGCTTCGAGAGCATCGGTTATGCTGTTAGTCACATCGTCGCCGTCCAGCAACTCAAACGGCATTATGTTGCTGCTGCTCGTCGACGGATCCATTGTCCATTCGCCGTGGAAGGTGACGCGGTGGGGGTTCATCTTCACCGTACCCATAGCTTTGAGGAACTTGTCGCCGGAGATATAGAACGTGCCGTTGTTGTAAGCATCAATGGTTTCTGTGATGTAATAGCCTTTGGTTGCCCAGTCGGTCATGCCCGAGCCAGTCTGATACGGTTCGCCGCCTTCGGCTGCACTTGTGGTGTGTGTAGCATTTACTGTTATGCCGTCGGTTGCATCCGCCATGTTAAAGTTGACGGTTGTGGCGTTAGCATTTTTCTTTTGGTAGAAGAAGGGTGTGTGTGCTTCTACGCGGTCTGCCACTACGAAGTACATTGCATCTGTCATTTCGTGGTGGAGGGTGTATGCCTGCACCTCGTCGTCGGATTCGAAGGCGTAGGGCAGTATCGTGGTACCGTATTTTGTGGCGGCTTTCATCCTTCGTGAGTACTTAGCCTCGTTTGCCTGGAAATTGCGCGGAAACTCTATATCCACTTTGTCCTCGGAGTAATATTCCGGGCACCACAGGTCGTTTTCGTCTCTATTTCTTGAATACACCACATTGCGGACGTTTGTCACATCCTGACTGCCATGAGGGAGATAGATGACGGTTGTTTGGGGGACATTATTGAACATGGATGAAGAAGAGGTTCGGCCCACTTCTGTTATCGCATCAGTATCATCGCTAGTATAAAAGTCAATATAGCGGAGTTTGGAACAACCATTAAATACGTCGGTCTTGTTTGATGAACTTGTTATTTTTTCAGTACTAAAGTTTTGTCCAAAGGTTAAACTAGTAAGTGCCCAACATTCATAAAACATTTCTTTCATATTTGTAACATTTTGAGTATTGAAATGTCTAATATCAAGACTGCGCAAATAATGACATAGAGAAAACATTTCTGACATAAGAGTTACTTTTGCAGTATTGAAACTTCTAAGGTCAAGACTGGAAAGTTTGTAGCAGGATCTGAACATCTCACGCATATCTGTAACATTTTGAGTGTTGAAATTCCTAATGTCAAGACTGGGAAGGTTGATACAACCATCAAACATACCTCGCATATTAGTAACCTTTGATGTATTAAAATTACTCACATCAAGACTGGTAAATGTTCTACAATCTGAAAACATATGTTGCATAGATGTAACATTTGCTGTATAAAAATTACTCACATTAATATTATTAAGATTGTGACAATGTCCAAACATACCTTCCATTCCTACTCCTGTCACTTTTTTAGTATTAAAATGACTAACATCAAGATTGTCTACGTGGTAGCAGCACCAAAACATATAACCCATATTTGTCACGTTTTCAGTTTTGAAACGGCTAACATCAATAGTGTTCAGGGCCCAACAACCTGCAAACATACTTTCCATAGTTGTCACCTTTGCTGTATTAAAATGACTGACATCTAAACTTGTCAGACTTTGACAATAATAAAACATGGATTGCATATATATCACATTTTGGGTATTGAAATTGCTAACATCAAGACTTTTCAAGCTCATACAATTACCAAACATTCTTATCATATTTTGAACTTTGGCAGTATTAAAATGACTGACGTCCAGACGTGGTAAACTGTGACAGTACCAAAACATTTCTCTCATAATTTGCACGTTTGAAGTATTCAGATACTCTATTCCTTCAATTTCTGTTTTCAAGCTCGTAAATTCACCGAACCAGTAGTAACAAGAAGTGGGACGGGCAGAGGCAAATGAAGGATCAAATACAACTTTTGTAACTGAACTCCTAATATCATACCATCCTGGTTTGTTCCAACCTGTCGCATCTGTATTATAATAATCAGTGCCGGCAGTTCCCGTCGGTGTGCCATATTTGAAAGTCAGGGTGCCGGTGCTGCTGTCGAAGACGGCGTAACCTTGAGCGGCATACATTGGCGAGAGGGAGAGCAGAGCAAGCAGAAGTACAAGAAGGCTTTTCTTCCTGTCAGAAAGTGCGTAGTTGAATAGTTTCATCATTGTTGGACAATTTTTACAATCGCATCCCAGCTCCGATGATGCTATGTTATAAAACGGAAGAGGCGTGGAGCTGTATGCTTTATATCTCTAAGTTGAGGTCCTGAGAAAACCTTTATGGGAAGATATAGCAAACAATCCACGCGTATACGCGCGGAGAATCCACTATGTCATCTTGCCCATTTTGAAATTTCTCAGGTTTCAACTTACAAGAATAGACATAACGTCTCTCTGATTTATCCAGCGATGTCTGACCAATGCCCACAAGAGACATAAGGTCGGTGCAAAGATACGGAGAAAAATAAAAATCTGCGGCTTAATCCAGTATTTTTTTACTTTTATGAATAAACTTGTCGATATACACAAGACGGTTAGCGATGGCATTATCTTTTGCGGGCGCTCATTAGATACAATACATGGGGCTATTCATAGACAACTACACCATCCTAGAACTCGCTGCAACTCATTTCAATTTTGAGTTTGCGGCGAGTTTTCCAATAAAGTCATTTTAATATTAGGTTTTTTATTTTGTTCTGCCTGCTATTTTCTGTAATTTTGCACCATGTTTAAGCATTTACATAGATTTGGTGAATATATACTGCTGATGGGGCGCACTTTTTCCCGTCCAGAGCGCATGAGGATGTTTGGCAGGCAGTATGTCAAGGAGATGTCGTCGCTGGGCGTTGATTCCATAGGCATAGTGCTGCTAATCTCATTTTTCATCGGTGCTGTAATCTGCATACAGATGAAGCTAAACATACAGAGTCCGTGGATGCCTAAGTTTGTGACAGGCTATACCACGCGAGAGATTCTGCTGCTGGAGTTCTCGTCGAGTATCATGTGTCTGATACTGGCTGGAAAGGTGGGCAGCAACATAGCCTCGGAGTTGGGAACCATGCGCGTTACACAGCAGATAGACGCTTTGGAAATCATGGGTGTGAATTCCGCCTCGTATCTCATATTGCCCAAGATACTGGGCATGATAACCATCATGCCCTTCCTGGTAGTCTTCTCTGCTGCCATGGGCATCATCGGTGCTTACGCCACGGCCATGATTGGCGGTATAATGAGCACCGACGAACTGACCATAGGTTTCCAGCACAGTTTTGACCCTTGGTACGTATGGATGAGCATAATAAAGAGCTCGTTCTTCGCTTACATCATCTCCAGCGTGTCTTCTTATTTTGGATACAACGTGAGCGGAGGTTCTATTGAGGTGGGCAAGGCCAGCACCAATGCTGTGGTATCGAGCAGCGTGCTCATTCTGTTCAGCGATGTATTCCTCACACAACTGCTTTCTAAAATCTGAACCGTTTCAAATATGATAGAGGTAAGACACCTATACAAGTCGTTTGATGACAAGGATGTGCTTTTTGACATAAACGCAGTCTTTGAGAATGGCAAGACCAATCTGATAATAGGACAGAGCGGTTCTGGCAAGACAGTATTGCTGAAGAACATTGTAGGACTACTCAACCCAACCCGGGGAAACGTGATATACGATGGCAGAGACTTTACTGCCATGAGCAAGAGCGAAAAAGTGGCTTTGCGCAGGGAGATGGGTATGATTTTCCAGAGTGCCGCCCTCTTTGACAGCATGACGGTGCTGGAAAATGTGATGTTCCCGCTCGACATGTTCTCGCCAAAGAACTACCGCGACAGGGTGAAGCGGGCTCAGGACTGTCTGGACCGCGTGAACCTGATTGACGCACAGGAGAAATACCCAGGTGAACTCTCTGGCGGTATGCAGAAACGTGTGGCCATAGCCAGAGCCATTGCACTCAATCCGAAATACCTGTTCTGTGACGAGCCCAACTCGGGACTCGACCCTAAGACATCACTTGTAATCGACGGACTGCTAAGCGACATAACGAAGGAGTATAATACAACCACCATCATCAACACACATGACATGAACTCGGTGATGGGCATCGGCGACAGTATTATCTTCATCTACAAAGGAAGGAAGGAATGGGAGGGGAACAAGGATGTGGTGATGAAGTCGAACAACCAGAACCTGAATGACCTGGTCTTTGCTTCAGACCTGTTCAAGAAGGTAAAGGAGGTTGAGACGGGAAGGGTTTAGCGCAGATACCACAGTCCGCCCTTGCGCATCAGGGGCACCATCACTCGTTTCGTGATGCCGTCGTCATAGTGAAACAGCAGGTAAGCCATGGCCTGGTCTCCATCCACGTCGGCATGTTCGGTTTCAATCTCCTTCACTCCGCCATGCCGCCGTTGCTGCTTGCGCACCATCATTTTCACATTTGCCACCAATTGTTCCACATACGACGATGGAAGCGAGTCATAGTCTACGCGTCCCATCACATAGTCGCGGTACTGACCGCGCAGCAGATAGTCACAATAAGCCTTGGCCACAGCCTCTGCCGTATTGTCTGTAGCCTCGGGCTGCGAGCTACAGGCAACAAACAAGGGGCATGCGAACAGACACAGCCGCATGACCCACGTGTTGATTCTGTTTTTATTTCTGACGTATAAACACATTGATAGGACAACCTGTCATTTGCCAGTTTTCACGTATCTTATTCTCTAGGAACCGCCTGTAGGGCTCACGCACGTACTGCGGCAAATTGGCATAGAAGATAAAAGTAGGTATCTGAGTATCAGGCACCTGTGTGCAATACTTTATCTTTATGTACTTGCCTTTTGTGGATGGTGGCGGATAGGCTTCGATGATGGGCAGCATCACCTCATTGAGTTTCGATGTACCAACACGCGCCTTGCGGTTCAGATACACCTGTTTGGCTGTCTCGAGCACTTTGAAGATGCGCTGCTTGGTAAGTGCCGAGGCAAAGATAATGGGGAAGTCGGTGAATGGAGCCATCCTCTCACGTATGGCATTCTCGAAGGTCTTGATTACTATCTGGTCCTTGTTTTCCACCAGGTCCCACTTGTTTACAACCACCACCAGACTCTTGTTGTTGCGCTGGATGAGTTGGAATATATTCATGTCCTGCGCCTCGATTCCGCGAGTGGCATCTATCATAAGTATGCACACGTCAGAGTTTTCTATAGAGCGTATGCTTCGCATCACGGAATAGAATTCCAGGTCCTCCGTCACCTTGTTCTTTCGACGGATGCCTGCGGTGTCAACCAGATAGAAGTCGAAGCCGAACTTATCATAACGTGTATATATGCTGTCACGGGTGGTGCCGGCAATCTCGGTCACTATATTTCGCTCCTCGCCTATGAAGGCATTGATCAGACTACTCTTTCCTGCGTTGGGACGGCCAACGACAGCAAAGCGGGGTATGCCCTCCTCCAGGTCGTCGGCGACATCGGGCTTCAAGTGTGTGAGCACGGCATCAAGCAGGTCGCCGGTGCCGCTGCCCGTAGCGCTGCTTATGCAGAAATAGTCGCCCAGGCCGAGCTTGTAGAATTCCGTGGCATCACTGTACTGGTCGTAGTTGTCCACTTTGTTGACCACCAGTATCACGGGCAGTTTGGTGCGTCGTAGTATCATCGCCACGTCTTCATCCCAAGAGGTGAGACCTGAGTTCACGTCCACGAGGAAAAGCACCAGGTCGGCTTCCTCTGTGGCTATGATCACCTGCTTGCGTATCTGCTCCTCAAAGATATCGTCACTGTTGACTACCCATCCTCCAGTGTCCACCACAGAAAACTCGCGGCCGTTCCACTCACACTTGCCATACTGACGGTCGCGTGTGGTGCCAGCCTCGTCGCTAACAATGGCCTTGCGACTCTTGGTGAGACGGTTAAAGAGGGTTGACTTGCCCACGTTGGGACGGCCAACAATAGCTACTAAGTTTCCCATATAGTTATTCCTCCATCATTTCAAACTTGTATTTCCGACCTTTGCTGTTGGTGAACGTGCCCACGTAGCC
>OMSQ01000108.1 GCA_900313805.1 uncultured Prevotella sp.
CCTCTAAATCTCCAGTTCATCCACATCCTTCATGCACTCTTCAAAGATGGCCTCGCGCTGGGTGCTGCTCATCTCTGAGAGGGGCATAAAGGTGGTGTACATGCTTACGCGCACAGGTTCCTCACCCTCCAACGTCTCCTCGCCAGTAAGCTTGAAGCAGAAGCCGTCCTGCACCAGAAATCCCTCGCCTGCATATTCACCATATTTCTTTATGTGCTTGTTTATACGCTCGTCTATCACCATTGGCTGCAAACGGAAATTGCGCGACAGGTAGGCCACCGCCACTTCGTTGGCCGTCCACTCCTGGATGCCAAGAAACCTCTCCTTGTAACGCTGCAAGAAGTGGCTTGTCAGTATGTGAATCTCTGGCACTCCGCTGTCACTCCATTTTATGATATAACGCTTGTTATTGTCGTATATCACAAATAGATAGCCCGTCATTACCTGAGTAAACGGATGCTCCAGATAGAAATAGATAATGTACTGGTTGTTGCTAGTAGGTATCTTGTAGTCGTACAAGGCAAAGGCAGGAAATGTCCTGCGCTTCCTCAACTCGTTGGTGGCTTTCTGCATGAGGGCGTCGCGCTTCCAATCCAGTTTGCTGGTCTCGCTCATGAGATTCGCATAAACCTCATGCAGGTCCATGTTTGATACTATCATAATGTTATCCTTTTTGTGTTAATATTTTATCTGTTTTCTACTGCTTCCGGCTTTTCCTTGCCATTCAGCAAGTCCATATAGTCATCGTAGGGTATGTGGCGGCCGCCCATGCTGCGCAGGTGCGGCGTCTCAAACTGGCAGTCTATAAACAGCCATCCCATCTCCTCCATGGCGCGCGCCAAGTGGATGAGGGCCAGTTTCGAGGCGCTGGGCACCAGTGAGAACATGCTCTCACCAAAGAACGCCTTGCGCATGGTCACACCGTACAGACCGCCTGCCAGCACCCAACCATCTTTCTCGGTGTCCTGCCACACTTCCACACTCGTCGCCAAACCCCTGTGGTGTAATTCGGTGTAGGCTTTCATCATGTCATCGCCCAGCCAGGCACCACCTTCTCTGTCACGATTGTTAGCGGTGCTGCAATTCCATATCACACCGACAAACTGCTTGTTGAAGGTCACACGGAAGTCCTTACGGCGTAGCATCTGACGCATGCTGTGACTCACGTGTATCTCCTTGGGGAAGATGACGAAACGCTGCATGGGGCAGTACCACCATGGCTCCTCCTTGGCCTTAAACGAAAACCACGGAAAGAAGCCATAGTAATAGGCCAGGCACAGACGCTCCACAGACAGGTCGCCGCCAATGGCTACCAGACCGTCGGGTTCTCCACCGTGTGGGTCGGGAAACCACAGGTCATCATCCAATTGATAGACTGCCATCCTTCATCTCTATGGTAATTGTGCCGCCATGCTTCAAGGTGCCGAAGAGTATCTCGCGCATCAGCAGGGGCTTCAGTTGCTGGGATATCACACGGTCCATCTCACGGGCACCATACTCACGGGTGAACCCTTCTTTCAGCAGATGCTCGTAGGCATCGCTGCTCAGGGTCATGGTCACTTTCTTTGCGGCTAACTTCTCGTCCAACTCGCGCAACTTCTTGCTCAAAATCCTGCGAGCCATGTCCTCGTCCATGTCACGGAACACCACGGTGCCCGACAGACGGTTGAGAAACTCGGGTTTGAAGGTCTTCTTCACATGTTTCAGCATCACATCGCCACGGCTCATGCTACTCTGGAAACCAACCATGCCCTGAGAGGCATACTGGGCTCCGGCATTGGAGGTCATGATGATGATGGTGTTGCGGAAATCGGCCTTGTTGCCCTTGTTGTCGGTCAACCGCGCATAGTCCATCACTTGCAGCAGTATGTTGTATATATCCTGATGGGCCTTCTCTATCTCGTCAAGGAGCAGCACGCTGTTGGGCGACTTACGTATGGCATCCACCAGCAGGCCACCATCATCGTAGCCAACATATCCGGCTGGCGAACCGATGAGCTTGGCTACGGCATGCTTCTCGGTGTATTCGCTCATGTCAAAACGTATCAGGGGTATGCCCAACTCCTTAGCCAACACTCGCGACACCTCGGTCTTGCCCACTCCCGTGGGACCTACAAAGAGCAGTGAGGCCAGGGGCTTGTTGTCATCGAGCAGTCCGGCTCGTGACATCTGCACGCTCTCCACAACCTGGCGGATGGCCTCGTCCTGACCGTATATCTTACTCAGCATGCGTTCGCTCAGGTTCTCCAGACGGGCATACTCGTCATCGTCGGCCTCGGCCAGTGCATCTACCTTACAGGTCTTCGACAGCACCTCGGCTATCTCCTTCTTGCCTATCTCTGTCTTTTCAGCACTTATCTCCATGGCAGCACCGGCCTCGTCTATCAGGTCTATGGCCTTGTCGGGCAGGTAGCGGTCATTCACATGCTTGGCGCTGGCATCCACGGCAAAGTCAATGGCCTCGTCGCTGTATTTCACATTGTGAAACTCCTCATAGCGGCTGCGTAGTTGGCGCAGTATGTTCTTAGCCTCATCTATGCTCGGCTCGCCTATGTCTATCTGCTGGAAACGGCGTATCAAACCCTTAGAGCGGGCGAAGTGACGGTTGTACTCCTCGTATGTGGTGCTGCCGATGAAACGAATGTTACCTCCCTCCAGATAGGGCTTCAGCATGTTAGAGGCGTCCATGGCTCCGTCGCCTATGGCTCCGGCTCCCACAAGCGTGTGTATCTCGTCAATATACACTATGTTGTTGCCCGGCTCGTTCTCTATGCCGCTCATTATCTGCTTTATGCGACTCTCAAAATCGCCACGATACTGGGTGCCGGCCAACAGACTGCCCATGTCTATCTGGTATATCTTGCTGCTACGCAGACGTTCGGGCACATTGCCCTCTGCTATCCTCCGGGCGAGTCCCCACACCAGGGCGGTCTTGCCCACTCCGGGCTCACCCACATGCAGTGGGTTGTTCTTGTCGCAACGGCAAAGCACCTGGATGGTGCGCTCCAACTCAGCCTCGCGTCCTATTAGTGGGTTGCGCCGCTCGTACAGGTCGGTCATACAGGTCACCAACTGCTTCCATGACGTGGCTTTTTCTTTCTGAACCTTATCCTCCTCATCATCCAAGTCATCGTCATCCAAGTCTTCATCGTCGTGGTTAAAACCCAGCATATCATCCAAGTCGTCATCCAGTTCGCAACTGCTTATCAGTGAACTGAGAAAATCGGCCTCGTGGCCGTTAAGGTTGCTCTTCAGTATATGGGCCGCCCAGGAGTCCTCCAGACTGAGTATGCCGCGCACCAGATGGGGCAGGTCGAGGGTAGTGCACTCGCTCGCCCTCAGGGTCGCAAAGGCACGGTCTATCACTTCGCCCATCTGGGCAGAGGTCGTGGGCTCATACTCTATACCTTCGGGCACACGCTCTATCTTGTCCAATGCCTCGTTTAACTGTCGCTCCACTTCCTCCACTTTGCAGTACTCGTCCAATGGATCGGAAAATACTGCCAGATTCAGCAACTCGCTCAATAGATGCTCGGGCATGATAAACTCATGCCTGTATTTCTTGCAGCATTGCAGCGTCATTGCCAGTATCAGGTTGCTACGGTGTGTCTGTTCTATCTCTGCCATTTTTGTCTATTCTCCTTTCTTTCATTTTGTTCCTGAAAATCTCCAAAGGCTGATCATGCTTGTTCCACTCGCAAACGCAGGGGAAAACCCTCGGCACGAGCCATCTCTGTGACCTTGCGCACCTTACTTGTTGCCACATCGTATGTATAAGTGCCCACTACAGCATTGCCAGAGTGGTGAACTTTCAGCATCAGGTGCTCGGCCTTTACTCGTTCATAGAAGAAAACTTCCATCAGTACCTTAACAACAAAGTCCATGGTAGTGAAATCATCGTTCTCTATTATCACGTTATACTGGTGTGGCTCGAGTGTCTCTGTCCTGTTTCGCGCCTTTAGTTGAGTGTGTTCTTTTGGCATCCTTTTACCTTTTTTCCTTTTCCGCCTGCAAAGGTACGAGTAAGCGAGAGAAAAACCAAATATATTTGGGCTTTTCCGAGCGTGAGTACCTTAGCCGAAGGCAGTGGTACGTATAAGCGAGAGAAAAACCAAATTTATTTGGGCTTTTCCGAGCGTGAGTACCTTCGCGAAGCTTTTCTAAAAAAAACACCGCTCGCTCTACCAGATATATTTTTTTTTTGCTTATCTTCGCAGACATAAGACAATACTGTTAGCCTATGGACGATAATAACAACGGCAGCATGATGCCTCCTCCACAAGATTTCTATCAACAGGCACCGCCGCCCCTGCCTCAGCAGCAGATGCCACCTCTGCCTCAGCAGCAGATGCCACCGCCACAAATACCGCCTCAAATGCCACCCCCACAGCAGATGTTGAGACCGGCCATTGACATGGCAGCCGCAAGTTTCAAAGGCGAATTCATTGCCGGCACATGGCAGATGCCTGTGTCAGCGGTGCCGTTTGGCCTCTCTGCGGTTAATGGCGTGGGGGGCAAAAATAGTATACAAAAATATGCATGGGTGTGGTTTCTCATACCTGCCATCACTCTATTGCTTTTCCTAATAGATCAACTCTCCAAGTAACCCATCAAATAACATGAGAATACTCTTGCGTCTTTCATTCATTCTCACACTGCTCGTCAATATGGCACCGACGACGAGGGCCGAAGACTTTGTGGATGTGTATACTGTCAATGGACAGGAAAATGACGACAATGTAAAAGCAACCTACCGAGTCACACTCAACGGCGCCACAGTGACACGTATGGTGAAACAGGTTGACAACGAGAGTGGCGGACAGAAGTTCTACGAAGGTACCATCCCCTATGGTAGCACTCTTACTCTGTCATATCAACTACAGTCGGTTTCTGGCACCCATGCCGTCTTTTCATACAATGCCAGCATAAGAGCGGATGCTTTCAAAATAACAAGGGAGGAAAACCAGTATGGCGGTGTTAACCCATACACAAAGATATATGGCTACGATGGTAAAAATGTGGGATGCATGCTCAATACAGGTAAGTCGTTCAAAAAGTATGAAGACATGGATTATCCTGGTGGCGATACAGAAAAATGGGAGTATGAACCCTCTGGAGACATGCCCTATTTCTCTGCCGCTATCGATGACACCAAATGGCAATTTCTGAATGTTCGCAACGATGGTGCAGCATCTATCTCTGATTCGCTATTCATCCAGGTGGAAATGTGCCTCTCTCCACTGGTGCCCAACTTTGGTGGCAAACCGAATGGCGGACGTGGATATAACGCACCGAAAAAGTACACTTATTTCTTTCGACTGAAGGTGGGCAAGAATGCACATGCCACCACTCTGCCACAAGAGAAGGATACTGACGTTGGGCCGTTCTTGGAGGTGAATACCGATGCCTGGGGCTTTGACGGGCCGTGGCCATTTGCCATTCCTCTCAGCGTGATTGCCGGTGTCCTGGGCTATGTACTCACACGAAAGGGGAAGAATACTGCCAGCGACAAACCTGTTGGGCAGTACAAGATGCATATCTACAAGGACTTCGACGACTCCTTTATTGCCGGCGAACAGCCAAAACCAGTATATGCCCGCATCGTACACATACTGCCCGACGGCACCGAAATGACAGAGCCTACGCTCACCTCAATGATAAAGATTGAACCGGGCGACAATTATATGCAGGTGAGCGACGGAGGCATGCAGGGTGAATGGCGCATGGCATGGGTCACAGCACCCGAGAAGGATAAGGTTCCAGAGAAGGGGATAGTCAACTTCAGCGTGATGAGTGATACCGGAGGGTATATGAATCACCTCCACTTCCGCATAGAAGCAGGCCGCATCCTGTTCTATCAGGACAACCTCACGCTGCCTGCCCACTACGACAAGTCTGTCCACCTGCCCTTCGTGGTCATCGGCATCCCCGATGGCGCACCTGTCGAGGCACGTATCCTCAACAGCGCAGGCAAACCTACTGACTTCTACAATGTCGCAGTGACGTGGAACGCGGAGAAAGAGGTGCATGAAGCTGTCATCACAGATCGCAAACTGGATGAGAAGACAGACAACGGCATGCCTGGCAATTTCATCGGTTTCGATTTGGAACTGAAAGCCAAGACTGCTGGCGGACGCGTGATAGAAACACTCTACCCGGTAGTGAGATACTACATGGGTCTGGCATTTAAGTTCTCCGACGAGGGGAAAGGCAATGCCTCGCCCGACACTGTCTACCGCGTGAACAGCTATCTGGAGGAATACAATCCCCAGAAACACCTGAAATGTATGGTCGGCGTGCGCCGAAACGGTATCGCCTTCGTGCCGGCAGAGAACGTGGGACAGCTCATACTCTATGACTACGACGAGCAGAAGCACGAGATAGATACTTTCGCCGTGGTGCCAGAACGCTTCAGCGTCAGGGCCATCGATGAACGGGAGGACAAGACGGTGCAGGGACTCGGACTGATGCCCGACTTCAAGGACGACAAGGGCAATTACGTCAACTTCTGCGTGTTGCGCTGCATGGAGGCCTCGCTCCATGCGCCATCACGCATCGATGCCGTCATGACCTTCGAGGCCACCATCGACAACAAGAAATACACCTGCGACAAACATGTTCTGCTCTGCTCACAACCCTACCGCACCTTCCAGACCGCAGCTGCCGAGCAGGCCGCCGCGAATGCCGATGAGGAGACGAAGCGCCGCCTCAACCAACTCATCGAGCACATTAAGAAAAGCCGGCAGGCCGAACGCCTTCTGCCAATCATCAAATACATCGACAACTTAATCGACGGATATGAGTTCCGTTACGGCTTCGACCGCTCCACAATACAGTTCGCCACTGCAATGTACAACCACATGCTCACCGAACGGAGTGATTACACCTACGACCAGCATGTGCCACTGAGCTTTGCCGACGATCTGTTGGAGTGTGTACGACTCACCTTCGACCAGTACGCACGCCCGGTTGTCAATGCCACCAACAAGTTCAATGAGAAGTTTGGCACCATTGTCCTCATCGGCCGCATCGCCATCGGCTTCTGGACATACGGTGAGTCTGAGGCTTTCTTCCGTGCCTACGACGCCCTCAGCCTTGGAGCACTGGCCACCAACCTGACCGACGTTTACATAGAGGAGGGCACGGACGGACTGACTAAGAACCTCAAGGCGCTGGCATGGGAGGCGGGAAAGATGCAGATTATCATGACGGGCGTGCAGATGGGCCTCGGCATGGGCTTCGGAGCTCTGAGGGCGAAGTACAACCCAAGAACCAGTGCCAGCAAACTCATCACACCAGGCGACATCAAGCCAAAGACAAAACCACGGGTCAGCAAGAACCAGTATGCGTCGGCAAAGAAAGGACGCATCACCAAGGAAGCTTGTGCCAAGAGCGACCAGCTACAGGCCAAGGCGAAGGCGGAGGTGAACTCGCCGGAGGCAAAACTCAAGACCAAAGGCATGAAGCCGGAGCGCGACCTGAAGCTTGGCGAGGCATACACCGACGCCAAGGCCAATCGCAATATCGAAGACCTACATGCCATAATCGAGATGTGCAGGGAGAACCCCACACCCGAGAACCTCGCCCTGAAGCGCAGACTCGTCATCGAGGTGCAGGCCGACAAGACCGCCATGCACAAGCTCAGAAACCTGATGGATCCTGACTACATCATGGTGAAGGCGGAGTTCAACCGCGAGTGGTACGGCATCAATGCCAAAGTAGATAAGACCGTCATCAATAAGCTGGCTGAGAAGTACGGCATCTCACCGGAGCAGATCAAACTGGAGAATGTGTCCAGCTCTAAAACCACCCAACTGTTGGAGGGAAAGGCCCTGACCATGGACCGTGACACCACATACTACCATGTCAATGCCAGGGGAGAGAAGGTGTATTTCGACCAGTCATTAACTGATCAGATCTATAAGCAGTCCTTGCACAAGGAAGCTCTGGGCTTTGAGGCCAGCAGCCAGGAACTAGCCAACCAGTTCGGCCGGAAGGTCGACCACACTGTCATCGAGGATGTGGCTCATCATCCCGAGAGCTTTGGCGAGGACATCGGCACTCTGATGAATCCCAACCGCCATGGCGAATCTTTGGTCAATCCCAACAAGGTGGCTGACACCATCACTTTCAAGGGTGCCGATCGTTTCAGGAGCGCTGATATGCGCTTCAAGATGGCCGACCAACTGACAGGCGAGGCGAAGCTGCAGATGGAGCGACTGGCCATTAATGACGTGAAGGAGGGTGCTTACATGATAGCTAAGGACGGTGACAGCTTCGTCATACCTATGGACAAGGCACGAGCCGACGTGAACGGAGGGTTGCTGGTCAGCGACAAACTCCGACGCGCCATCGAGCATTGCCGACTCGTCGACACTGACAATCCTATACACGTTGAGGAACTGCAGCTGCGTCTGAAAGGAGAGGGCTACAACTCCTTCAGCGAGGTGGCAGTTGACCTGGGCGAGACTTTCCGCCGAGTCGGCTCTCCCAAACTCGGCGCACCTACGGGGACGTCGGGCAATGTATATAACCTGAATACATGACACCCGTTTCTGTTAAAAAAATCTATAAAAATGATGATATCTCAAAATAAAAGGAGACAATTTGTGAATTAATCGTTATATTCGCGGAGTATTAATAACTAAATCTATTAATCTGAAACAAATTACGGAATCATGAAAAAGTCAATTATCAGCATTTTCGTCGCACTTCTGGCTTTCACGGCCATGAGTTTCACTGTAGCCGGCGATGTCACCTGCGACAGTTGCGGTGGCTCAGGCCGTGTCACCTGCTCTTCATGTAACGGCAACCCTTCTTGTCCTTGTATTAAATGCGGCGGCTCAGGACAAGTGGAATATAACGGTATTACAAATGAATGTATCGTCTGCGATGGCACTGGTCGCAATGAGTGTCGTACATGCGACGGCAAAGGCCAGGTGCTTTGTACCCGCTGCCTCGGCCGTGGTGTTATACATGTGCCCGGTGGTGAATAAACAAACTGATGCCCATGAAACGAATACTCATAATAGCTGCCTTCGTTTGCAGCATTTGCGTTCAGGCTCAGCAGCCTGAACGCTTTTCCAAATGGTACTCTTCTGCTACCGACAGGGAGTATGTGGTGGCGGCTGAGACTGTCAAAGGCGACAACTTCGAATGTCTCATCTACGCACAGTCGCTATATATGCACATACCCGTCGTGGGACTAAAAATATACGCTAAGGACATTCCTGCCTTTGTTGCCAAACTGCGTTCATTGGCAGAGGTGGCTGGCACATGGTGGCAACAGGAGGCTGCCTCACTCGGTGTGGAGGACTTAGGACGAGTGTTCGCTGTAGACTTCCCCAGCGTCACGGCATGGTACGACCCGGCCACACCGCCCGACACCGACTACCACGACATGAACAATGCGAAGATCGAGGCATACTCGCAGATGCAGTTCGCCTTCCACGGGGTGGTGTTCCTCAGCGTCTCACCCATCGTCGACAAGGATGCTCACAGACATCCCGGCCTCATACTGCCTTTCGGCAACAAGGAAGAAATAGAGGCTTTTGCCAAAGCCCTGGAATATGTGGCCACAGGAAAATAACTAACCACCATGTGGTGAATTCTTTTACTTCACCACCACTTTCCGACCGTTCACGATATAAAGCCCCTTCGGCAACTTACTGGTGTCGCCATTCGACACGCGGCGTCCCTGCATGTCATAGACTGCAGTGGATTGGCTGCGCTGTGAGGGATGCTCATCTATCGCCGTCGATACTGCATCGTCAAGGTGGAGATTGAAGGCACAGATGGCATTTGCATCGTCACTCTTCGGGTCGCCTGCATAGATGTTGCCTGTCAGTATGAAGAAGGCACGGAAGGAGTTTATCGTCATGTCTATCTTGGGATAATACAGCTTGTTGCTGTCGCCAAGGTAGAGTACTGACCTGTCTTCGGCAAAGAGACCGTATGGTATGTAGAAACCGCAGAACATCAGGTCGTCGAAACCTAAAGGCTCTACGTGGCTCTGCAACTTCACATTGCTGAACACGGGGTCGATGATGTCTTCGTTGACGGCAGCCCAGCGCACGATATAGGGCTTGCCGGCCTCTATGTAGTCCTGAGCAGGACTGAAGTTGAGGGTCAGAGTGCCTCTGCTGTACGACTCGCTCTCAAGGGTGCGCACCACGGCACCTTCTAACGGCGTGCCTTCCAGTGTTGACAGCGAGAAGGGCAGACACAGCGTGTTCCAACAGTTGTCCCTGTACAGGGTGCGACCCTTCAGCATCACACTCACGCTCTCCTCTTCCTCGTTGTCCACCAGACGGGCAAAGTTGCCATAGTCCTCGTTCTGGTCGTCGTCAAACAGTACCAGTACTTCTTCGCCCACACCCGATATGATGACATCGCTCTCGGGCATGGTCAGTGACCAGAGGTGACCGTTCTCGGTCAGGGTGCCGGCACTGGCAGCATAGCCGCCGGATATGGCATAGCCCTTGCGTGACTCGAAACTCAGGTATATCTCCTGTCCGTTGGCTGCATATACCGTGCCACTGTGCATGAGGCCCACTGTGCTGCCCTTGGCCAGAGCCAAACTGACACCGTCGCCGCTCACGCTGTAGCCGCGCATGGCAATACCCTCAATGTCGGCATTGTTCACGGCACCCGGACCGCTGTTGGTATAGTAACTGTTGGCTATCACGCCGTTAGTGTTGCAGCCGGCAATGCTGCCATAGGCCTCGGCCCCAGAAACCTCACTGTCAAGTACCAGGCAGTTGGAAATGGTGCCTTGGTTGTCTCCGGTTATGCCACCAGCATTGCTGCCAGTCGTAGTTACACCTGGATTACTATATGCCACTACTTTTACATTTATACCATCAACTACACAGCCTGTTATCGTACCTTTGTTGGCTGCTGCTATGCCACCCGCATAACTGCCACCATACAGTGAGGCATTGCTGAGGGTCAGGTCTCTCACTGTGCCGCTCTCGCCGATGACGCCAAACACACCTTGATAGCTTGAGCCTGGACTTAAGAAATTAGGACGGTCTCCTGCCCTTAGGTTTGTTATGATATGTTCGTTGCCGTCAAACGTGCCATTGAATGGATTCGATGTGCTGCCAATAGGAGTGTATCTTATGCTACTAAAGTCGAGGTCGCTGTCTAAGCGGAAGTGAATGCCGGTATAGTCAACGAACGACTGGTTCTCGTATATGTTGTTCATGTCGTCAGTCGTCTCTATGATATATGGACTGGCTTCTGTTCCTTCTCCCTGCCAAGGGGATGTCCATGTCACATGAAACTCCTCTATGCGGATGCCGCCGAAAGTGTCGATGCCACGGATGGTGATGGGGTAGGTGCCTACAAGCTTAATGTCGCTTTGGTGATCCACTTCGTAGTCTACGTCTTGCTCCAACAGCACCTCTGGATTCTCTTTTCTGTCGTACACGCGAATCTCGGGGGTTATCGTCGAACCTGTGTAGGCCTGATCTGGTATCTCCACTCTCACCCAGGGACTATAGGCTATGTCGCGCTTCTTCTCTGACTGTGTGATAGTCACCGTGACGGTGGTGCCGCCGTTTTCGGGCATAGACAGCCCCCACACATCGCCACCTAAGTCGGTCAACGTGCCTGCTGAGGCCGACACATCGTAACTGTTCACCATGACGTAACCTTCATCGGTCGAGGTGTTTCCACATACACTGAGTGTCACATCCTCAGTGCTGCCGGCATATATGGCACCTGAATACGTCAGGCCCGTACTGCCCGTCAGACTGACTGTGGCATCGCCTTTGGACTGAATAGCATATCCTCGCATCGCCTCGCCTTTTTTATCAGAATCATATCCGAAAGCGGTGACATTGTCCAAAGAGTTAAGGTAGTAATTATTCCTGAATGTAGGACTAACTTTCTGAATCCTACCGTTCACATAAACATTGCTTTCCTGATTTACACCAGTTATATAGCCTCCACCCCAATAATTGGCTCTGACAGTATATGCCTGCACCAGACAGTTCTCTATGCTCGTATTACCTGATACAAAACCTGCTATGCCGCCAATGTATGAGTTGCCAGAGATCGTACAAAATAAGGATAAGGAGCAGTTGGATATGGTTCCGTTGGAAATATATCCCGCTATGCCGCCTACGAATGACTTGCCTTTGATATAAGCATCTGGCAGATGTACGTTTCTCACAGTTCCGCCGTTTATCCTGCCAAACAAACCAAGATATTCCGCATCGCTGTCATTTATACCCATGTTGCTTATACTGCGGCCTTTGCCGTCGAATGTGCCGCGAAACCCGATATGACGGCCTATGGGCGCAAACTTGATGACAGAAGAAAGGTAATTTATGTCGTTGCCCAACTCAAAATATACACCTTCATAGTCGCATACTGTCGACATTATAGCAAGCATGTTCAACCCATTATTGCTGCTTATCACAAAGGGGTCTGATTCGCTGCCTGTGCCCGACCAAGTAGGGGTGTGCATGGGCGACAGCTGTATGGGGTCGGCAGGTGCGGTGAACTTCACGTCTATGCCGTTGATGGTCACTGCCACTTCCTGGCCAGGGGAGGCATAGAGGATGTTGTGACGCACCAGACCGGAAATGGAGTATAGACTGCTGGTCTCGGCCGACAGACCGTCTGTCATCGTGCAGAGAGCATAACCGCGTTGGGCCTCACCGTCGGTGTCAGTGGCTACTGACGCCTCTGATGTGCCTATGGCACCTGATATGCCATCGCCCACAAAATAGTTGTTTTTTGTGTAATTGTTGTTCAATGCTCCAGCCACTCCGCCTATATAACGATCGGTACCTGACACAGACGCAAAACTGATACAGTTGACAATGCTGCCACCTGCACAGCCGATAATGCCGCCTACCTCAGAAGTGCCCCTGATGCTTGCACCCCCAGATACAGTGCATCCCCTCACACCACACTCGTTGCCTGTATAGTAACCGTTTGACAGACCGACTATTCCGCCAACACAGTATCTGCCCTCTATGGTGCTGCCATCGCCTAATGTGAGGTTCTTTATCGTGGCCCAAGCTGCTATGACACCAAATAGACCGATGTAATCCTGGTTCGAACGACTGATGGTGACATTGCTGATACTATGACCGTTACCATCAAACAAACCGCAGAACATGTTGTAGCCTGAGGATGAACTTTGGCTCGATACGCCGATGGGTGTGTATGTCTTCTCGCTGTAGTCCAGGTTGCTGACCAAACGGAAGCACTTGCCTGTGTATTCGTTTCCGTTGTTCACATCACTGGCCAACTGGTCCATGTGGTCGGTGGTGGATATGATGTACGGGTCGTCTGACGTGCCGCTGCCTCCGCCAAAAGCACTCTGGGCAAACGCTCTCTGCGAAGCTATCAAGGTTATGGCCATTGCCACAACGGTGAGAAACAAGCTTCTCTTATGGATTATCATTGTCATGTCGTTAGGTTAATAATTTGCGTAGCAAAGATACGAAAAAACGAGTGCAGAACAAAATAAAATCGTTTGTTTTTTATGCCGAGTGTGAGTATCTTCGCATAGCAGAGTTACGAAAAAAGTTTGTAAAAACCTAATGTCTATTCTGCAATCCCAAAACTTCGTTAGAAAAACATCGATGTATTTGCATAAAGTCACAAAAATCCATTATTTTTGCAATGGAAATCATCTATGCCGTATCTAGAAGTACTGCGGCTGCAAAAACAATAATTTATGACAAAATATAAAGCAATCTACTTGCTGCAGTTGATAGCCATTGCATTCTCCTCTTGTGTCGCAAGCACATCCCCGTCCACCAGCGAGACCATCACTGTGAACGGCGTTAGCTTCAACATGATCCGTGTCGATGGTGGCACCTTCACGATGGGTGCCACAAGCGAGCAGGGCAGTGACGCAGATGGCGATGAGAAACCTGCTCACCAGGTGACACTCAGCTCTTTCTCCATTGGCCAGACCGAAGTGACTCAGGCGCTTTGGAAAGCAGTAATGGGCAGCAACCCCTCGCATTTCAAGGGTGATGACCTTCCTGTGGAGTGCGTGAGCTGGGACGACTGTCAGCTGTTCATCCAGAAACTGAATCAGCTGACGGGCAAAACGTTCCGACTTCCCACCGAAGCAGAGTGGGAGTATGCGGCGCGCGGCGGCAGCGGATCCAGGCATTACAAGTATGCCGGCGCGGACGACATAGGCTCAGTGGCGTGGTGTGGTGATAACAGCGACGAGACTCACCCGGTAGCCCAGAAGCAGGCCAACGAGCTCGGCTTGTATGACATGTCAGGGAATGTGTTCGAGTGGTGCAATGACTGGCATGGAGAATATTCCTCTTCTGCCATTTCCAATCCCAAGGGTGCTGAAA